>NZ_BAAAHE010000036.1 GCF_039525035.1 Sporichthya brevicatena | reverse complement strand
GGCTAGGCACTTCCGCGTTTAACGCGCCGAACTCAACCGCTCACACGCGAAATGTCGAGGCTAGTAGGACTTCGGGAGACCGAGGCTGTGCTGGGCGACGTGGTTGAGGATCATCTCCCGGGAGACGGGAGCGATCTTGATCAGCCGGGCGAGGCCCCAGAGGTGGGCGACGCCGTACTCGGTGGCGAGGCCGTTGCCGCCGTGGGTCTGGATGGCCTGGTCGACGCACTTCATCGCGGCCTCGGCGGAGGCGAACTTCGCCATGTTTGCGGCCTCGCCGGCGTCGGCGCGGCTGTCGTAGAGGTCCGCGGCGCGGAAGGTCATCAGGCGCGCGAGCTCAAGGTTGATCTTCGACTCGGCCAGCGGGTGCGCGACGCCCTGGTGGGTGCCGATCGGAGTGCCCCACACCGAACGCTCGTTGGCGTACCGGACCGCCCGGTCGAGGACGTAGCGGCTGATGCCGTTGCACAGCGCGGCGCCGGTGATCCGCTCCGGGTTGAGCCCGTGGAAGATCTGCTTCAGACCGTCGCCGGGGTCGCCGACGACGCGGTTCGCCGGAACGCGGACGTCGTCGAAGCTCAGCAGGAACTGCTTCTCCGGCAGCACGAGCTCGGTCGGGATGTGCGACTTGCCGAGGCCGGGGGCGTCGGTGTCGACGATGAAGAGCGCGAGCTGGCCCTTCCCGGTGCGCTCGTCGGTGCCGATCTTCGCGACGACCAGCATCGCCTGCGACTCGTCGACGCCGGAGATGTAGATCTTCGAGCCGTGAAGCACCCAGTCGCCGTCGGGCTGCTTCGTCGCCCGCAGCGAGAGGTTGTGCGAGTTCGACCCGGCGTCAGGTTCCGTGATGGCGAAGCACATCCGGAAGTCCGGCTCGGTCCACCGCGGTAGCCATTCGGCGCGCTGCTCGGCCGTGCCGAACTCGGCGATGACCGGACCGCAGATCGCGGAGTGCACCACCATCAGCAGCAGGGGACCGCCGGCGGTCGCGATCTCCTCGCACACGACGGCGAGCTCGGACAGCCCGGCGCCACCGCCGCCGAACTCCTCAGGCAGGTTCACCGAGGTGAACCCGCCCTTGACAACCGCGGCCCACAGGTCCTGCGTGGGCTCGCCGGCGGCAGCCTTCTCGCGGAAGTAGCCCGGCCCGAACGGGGCCACCGCGGCGGCAACGCTCTTGCGCAGCAGCACCCGTTCCGGGCTCTCGTTGTCGATCGTGGAGGTCGCGACCATGGGACGAGACTAGTTGATCGCGCGGTCCTGGCCCGCCCAGAACGGAGCGCGCAAATCCTTCTTCAGCACCTTCATCGCGCCGGAGAGCGGAAGCGGCTCGGTGCGGAAGTCCACCGACCGCGGGACCTTGTAACCGCCGATCGACTTGCGGGCGTGCTCGATGACGTCCTCGGCGGTGAGGGTCGCGCCCTCCTTCAGCACACAGATGGCGTGAACGGCCTCGCCCCACGTCTCGTGCGGGATGCCGATGACGGCGACCTGGAGCACCTCCGGGTGCGAGGCGATCGCGTTCTCGACCTCCACCGAGTAGATGTTCTCGCCGCCGGAGATGATCATGTCCTTCGCCCGGTCGACGAGGAACAGGTAGCCGGCCTCGTCGAGATAGCCGACGTCGCCACTGGCGTACCAGCCGTCGCGGAAGGCCTTGGCGGTCTCCTCCGGGAGCTTGAGGTAGCCCTGCATGAAGTTGCCGCCGCGGGCGTAGACCTCGCCGGCCTCACCAGGCGGGAGATCGTTGCCCTCGGCGTCGACGACCTTGATCTCGATGCCCGGCAGCGCGCGACCGCAGGAGCCGAGGCGCGAGCCCTCGCGGTGGTCCTCGTCGTGGAAGAACGTGAGGACGGTGGCCGCCTCGGTCATGCCGTAGCCCTGGATGATCTGGGTGTCGGGCAGGAGCGCGAGGAGCTTCTGCAGCAGTGCCTTCGGCATGGGGGAGGCGCCGTAGATGAGGCGCTTCAGCGACGAGATCCGCTCCGGGGCGAACTCGGGGTGCGTCAGCACCATGCCGATCATCGTCGGCACGAGCACGGTGACGGTGCAGTTGTAGGTCTCGCACGCCGTCAGAAAGCCGGCGGGGTCGAACATCGGCTGGACGACGACGGGGACACCGAACATCGAGGCGCCCACGACGCCGAGCATCGTCGCGCCGTGGAACATGGGCGTCGAGATGATGTAGGTGTCGCCGCGCTCCCACGGGATGCTCATCGCGATGTGGTACTGGTTCAGCACCTCGGCGCGTTGGTCGAGCATGACGCCCTTCGGCTTGCCGGTGGTGCCGCCGGTGTACATGACGACGGCGAGGTCGTCCTCCTCCGGCACCTCGGGCCAGCGGTTGCCGGTGTCGGCGAGCAGCTCCTCGTACCTCATGTCCGCGGTGCCGTCGCCGCCGCCGATGAGCACGACGTGCTTCAGCCCGGCCGCCTCCCGGATCTTCTCGACGACCGGTGCGAAGTGCGAGTCGACGAAGCAGACGGTCGACTCCGCGTCCCGCAGGACGTAGGTCAGCTCGTCGGGGGAGAACCGCAGGTTCAGCGGGTTCACCACGAACGCCCCGAGGAAGCCCGCGTGCCAGAGCTCGAGGTACTCCATCGAGTTCATGCTCAGGACGGCGACGCGGTCCCGCGGCCCGACCCCGAGCTTGGTCGCGACCGCGTCGCACAGACGTGAGACGCGGTCGGCGTGCTCGCCGAAGGTGCGCTGCTCGCCGGTGACGGCGTTGACGAAGCCGACCTCGTCGGCTCGCTGACGCCAGGTCGGCAGCAGCGTGCGGGGAAAGACCAGTTCCTTCATGACGCCTCCTCAGCCATTTCCACCAGAACGGCACCGCGCTCGACCTGAGTTCCCTGCGCGACGTTGATCGAGCGGACGACTCCGTCCGCGGGGCTGGTGATGGTGTGCTCCATCTTCATGGCCTCCATCACCAGCAGAGGCGTCCCGGCGGCGACGGTGTCGCCCTCCGCGACGAGGACCCGGACGATGGCACCCGGCATGGGTGCGATCAGGCCGCCGGCCGGTCCGTTCGCGCCGGGCGCCGGCAGCGGGTCGACGAGCACGAACGAGGACGAGCCGTTGACGCTGTCCACGAGGACGCCGTCGCCGCCGGCCTTGCCGAGCAGTTGGACGCGGTAGCAGCGGCGCACGCCGCCGATGGTGAGGTCGATCTCGTCGGAACCGGTCGGGTGAAGCTCGATGCTCACGGGCTCGTCGTTGACCTCGACGGTCGGCGTCGTCGGATTCTGCAGGTGGTAGGCGACCTTGATCGGGTCGCCCTCGCCCTTGAGTTCGACGGACTCCAACGTGGCGCGGTTGTTGCGCCAGCCGATCGGCAGCCCGGCTTGGACGTCGCGGTCCGCGGCGCGCGCGGCGGCGATGGCGAGCGCGGCCGCCACGGCATTGTGCCGATGCGTCAGTTCGCTCGTGAGCGGCTCGGTCAGACCGGACACCCGCTGCAGGAAGTCGGTCGTGGTGTCCCCGGCGAGGTACTCCGGGCTGCGCAGGATGCGCACGAGCAGGTCACGGTTCGTCGTCAGGCCGTGCAGGCGTGCCCGGGTGAGCGCGTCCGCGAGGCGGTCCGCCGCGATCCGACGCGTCGGGCCGTGGGCGATGACCTTGGCGACCATCGAGTCGTAGTAGGGCGAGACGACGGAACCGGACTCGACACCGGTGTCGACGCGGATGCCCTCGCCCCCGACCTCGAAGACCTCGAAGGTGCCGGAGACCGGGAGATAGCCCGCCGCCGGGTCCTCGGCGCAGAGCCGGACCTCGATCGCGTGCCCGTCGATCGTCGGGTTCAGGGCCTCGGCCGGCAGCGCCTCGCCGCGGGCAACGGCGATCTGCAACGCGACGAGGTCCAGCCCGGTGATGCACTCGGTCACCGGGTGCTCGACCTGGAGACGGGTGTTCATCTCGAGGAACGCGAAGGTGCCGTCGTTGCCGGCGATGAACTCGACGGTGCCGGCGCCGCGGTAATCGACCGCCCGGGCGGCCTTGACCGCCGCGTCCATCAGCCGCGCCCGCCAGGCCTCGTCAACGACGGGGGAAGGAGCCTCCTCCACGACCTTCTGGTGACGCCGCTGGATCGAGCATTCCCGCTCGAACAGCGCGGCGACCTGGCCGTGGTCGTCGGCGACGATCTGGACCTCGATGTGCCGGGACGGCGCGAGATACCGCTCGATGAACACGGTGCCGTCGCCGAAGGCCGCCTTGGCCTCGCGCTGTGCGCTCTCGACCGCGCCGAGCAGTTCGTCGGCCGTGTTCACCACGCGCATGCCCCGGCCGCCACCGCCGGCGGAGGCCTTGACGATGGCCGGTAGGCCGATGTCCGCCAGCGCCGCCCGCAGGTCCTGGCCCTCGCCGTCGGTGACGGTCACGCCCTGGAGCGTCGGCACGCCGGAGGCGGCCATGATCTCCTTCGACGTGACCTTGTCGCCCATGCTGCGGATCGCGGCCGGCGGGGGACCGATGAAGGTCAGGCCGGCGGCCACGCACGCCTCGGCGAAGTCCGCGTTCTCGGAGAGGAAGCCGTAGCCGGGGTGGACCGCGTCGGCGCCGACCTGCTGCGCGGCCTCGATGATCAGATTGGCCATCAGGTAGGTGTCGGCCGCGGCCGTGCCCTCGAGCCGGACCGACTCGTCGGCCTCGCGGACGAACAGCGCGTCCGCGTCGGCGTCGGAGTGCACCACGGCCGTCCGGATGCCGAGCCCGCGGGCCGCGCGGATGACGCGGCGGGCGATCTCGCCCCGGTTGGCGATGAGGATCTTCTGCACGTACGACCCCTACATTCTGAAGACGCCGTAACCGCGGCGCCCTTCGACGACGTTGTTGTGGACGGCGGACAGGCAGATGCCGAGGACGGTCCGGGTGTCGGCCGGGTCGATGATCCCGTCGTCGTAGACCTTGCCGCTCATGTAGAAGGCGTGCGACTCCTTCTCGATCTGCGCCTCGATGACGGCGGTGCGCTCGCGGTCGCGATCCTCGTCGAACTCCTTGCCCGCGGCGGCCGCGGCCTCGCGGCCGACGATCGAGAGGACGCCGGCGAGTTGCTGCGGTCCCATCACGGCGGTACGCGAGTTCGGCCAGGCGAAGAGGAAGCGCGGGTCGTAGGCCCGGCCGCACATGCCGTAGTTCCCGGCGCCGTAGGAGGCGCCCATGATCACGGTGATGTGAGGGACGGCGCTGTTCGCGACGGCGTTGATCATCTTCGCGCCGTCCTTGATGATGCCGCCCTGCTCGAAGCTCTTGCCGACGATGTAGCCGGTCGTGTTCTGCAGGAAGATCAGGGGAGTGTCGACCTGGTTCGACTTCTGGATGAACTCGGTCGCCTTCTCCGCCTCCTCGCTGAAGATGACGCCGCGGGCGTTGGCGAGGATGCCGACCGGGTACCCGTGGAGGGTGCCCCAGCCGGTGATCAGGCTGGTGCCGTACTCGGGCTTGTACTCCTCGAATTCGGAGCCGTCGAGCAGTCGGGCGAGCACCTCCTGCGGGCTGAACGGCACGCGGAGGTCCGCGGAGGCGATGCCGAGCAGTTCGGCGGGGTCGTACAGCGGGTCGACGACGGGCTTGGGGCGAGGCCCGAGCTTGGTCCAGTTCCAGCTCTTGACGATCTGACGGCCCAACCGGATCGCGTCGCGCTCGTCGGTCGCGAGGTAGTCGGACAGACCGGAGACGGTCGAGTGCATCCGGGCGCCGCCGAGTTCCTCGTCCGTGGAGACCTCACCGGTCGCCATCTTGACCAGCGGCGGTCCGCCGAGGAACACCTTCGACTGCTGGTCGATCATCACGTTGTAGTCGCACATGCCGGGCACGTACGCCCCGCCGGCGGTCGAGTTGCCGAAGACGAGCGCCACCGTGGGGATGCCCATCGCGGACAGCTGCGTGAGGTCGCGGAAGAGCTGACCCGCCGGCACGAACAAGTCGGCCTGCGTGGGGAGGTCGGCACCGCCGGACTCGACGAGGTTGATGACGGGGAGCCGGTTGAGTCGCGCGATGTGTAGCGCGCGCAGCATCTTCTTCCACGTGTAGGGATTGGACGTGCCGCCCTTGACCGTGCCGTCGTTGGCGATCAGCAGGCACTCGACGCCGTGGACGACCCCGATCCCGGTGACCACGCTGGCGCCGACCTTGAAGTCGGTGCCCCACGCGGCGAGGGGGGAGAGTTCGAGGAACGCTGACCCGGGGTCGACGAGCAGGTCGATCCGCTCACGGCAGGTGAGGCGACCCCGCTCGCGGTGGCGGCGCATGTACGCCTCGCCGCCGCCGGCCCGGGCCTCGCTCAGCTGCTCCTCGAGCAGTTTGAGCATGCCGAGGTTGTGGGTGCGGTTGGTGAGGTACTCGTCGCCGGTGACGTCGAGCTCCGACCGGAGAGTGGGCACGAGCGGTCCTCCAGGGGGAAAGACGGAGTCCGACGTCGACGGCACCCGTCAGGAAACGACCCGGGTTGCGCGCGAACCGCGGCGCTTGATGAACGTCGGTTGACTGTCGCTAACGTTTATAGCGATTAACTCCCCTGGGCACAACTCTGTCAGGCCAAGGATTCGGCTCACGGAGTGATGTTCAGCCAGTTCGCCGCGTGCGTGCGGCGGACGTGGGCTTCGGGGCGGGGGCGCCGGCCGGCTCGGGGACGTCACTCGAAGGCGAACGGCTATTCACGCGACCGTTGTTGCTGGCGCGGGGAACGGGCAGGGACCCGGTGGGGGTTCCGATGAGGACGTGCATCGCCATCCGCGAGAGCGTCGGTCCGACCACCTCGCGCGGGAGGCGGTTGTGGAACTCCGTTGCGGACTGGATGAGCGCGATGGCGCCCTGGCACATGGTCCGGACGATCTCGACGTCGAGATCGTTGCGCAGCTCCTGGACGACGCGGACCCATTCCTCTGTGTAGAGGCGCTGCAGGTAACGCAGGCGGTGCCGGTCGGCGTCGGGCAGGCTGCGGAACTCGGTCCGCCAGGTCTGAATGGCGTCGGCCTGGTCGAAGACAAAGTCGACGTGGTTGTCGATGATCGCCTGCAGGGCGTCCAGCGGGTCGCCGATGGAGCGCACGACGTCGGTCACCTGCTCGAGGTGCACGGTGATCGCGTCGTCGAGGATCGCGACCAGCAGGGCTTCCTTGCTGGGATAGTGGCGGTAGAACGCCGGCCCCGTCAGGCCCAGCTCGCCGCTGATCTCGTTGATCCCCACGGCGTGGTAGCCGTCGCGAGCGAACAGTCGCGCCGACGCGGCGATAAGTTCGCGCTGGCGTGGTGTCCGGGAGCCGTTGCTCTGCGCTGCCATGTGGACTTCCTCTTCTCGCGTCGCCCGCCGCGCCCGAAGCGACTGCGTTCGACCCCATGATGTTTCACCGGAGACTCAATGCGCAGCGACGGCGCCGAGAGTGACTTCCTGCTAACAAGTTAGCAGGGAAATTGCGGCACGGAAGCTGTGCGCAGGTGCCATTCTCGCCATTTGGGGTCGAGTCCCCTCTGACCTGCCCATTCTTGGCTGCCTAGGGCCGATCGTTGCGTCCGCCGGATGGGCAAATCGGACAGTGACCCTTGACACTCATGTTATCCACCATTAGCGTCACACCGACTTGCCAGGACCCGCGTTCACGTCACCGCTTCTGGCATTGCGACCCCCCAGGCACGAAGCCCCCCTGATTTCCTCCGTGGGAAGGCAGAACCCCTCATGAGATCAACGACGCGACTACGGCGGTTCCTGTCCGCCGCAGCGATCGTCACAGCCGTCAGTCTGACGGCGACGGCCTGTGGCGGCGCCTCAGTGCCGGACACCGTGGCAGCCGGACAGGCGGGTCAGGACGCGCAGGGCGCGGTTCCTGAGCTCGCCGCGGACGGCTCCGTCGCGGTCCCCGGCGCCACCGGGGCCGACCCCAACGCCGCTGCGCCTGGTGCGGCCGCGGCGAACCCGAATGCCGCGGCCAACCCCGGCGCCGCGGCCGCCAACCCGAACGCCGCGACCAACCCGAACGCCGGCGGCGGTGCCGCCAACGCCAAGGGCGGCGCCAAGGCGAACGCCGGTGGCGGGTCCGCCTCCGGCGGGGCAACGGGCACCGCGGCGCTGGCCAACCTGCCGATCTTCGGCGGCAAGGCCGCGTGCAAGCCGGCGACCGGCACCCCGATCAACATCGGCAATGTCTCGACGCTCTCGGGCGTCCTCGGTGAGCTGTTCAGCCCGGTCGTCCCGGCGCTGCAGATCTTCGTGGCGTCGCAGAACGCCTGTGGTGGCCTCAATGGCCACCCGATCAAGCTGTTCATCGCCGACGACCAGGGCGACCCGGCCACCGCGGTCACCGAGGGTCGCAAGATGATCCAGAACAACAAGATCCTGGCCTTCCTCGGCAACATCCAGGTCCTCACCGTCGACGGCATCATCAAGGTCGTCAACGAGACCGGCATCCCGATCATCGGTGGCGACCTGACCAACAACACCTGGTTCACGCAGCCCCTGCTCTTCCCGCAGGGCTCGCCGCCGCAGTCGATCGCCTACGGCTACCTGAACAAGGCCAAGCAACTCGGCGCCAAGAAGGTCGGTAACAACTACTGCCTCGAGGTTCCGCAGGCCTGCACCCAGATCAACCGGGCGTTCGAGGAACTGGCACCGAAGTTCGGCGTCGAGGCCGCCTACCAGGTGCAGATCTCCATCACCTCGCCGGACTACACGCCGCAGTGCATCGCGGCGCGCAACGCCGGTGTCACCGTCATGGCGCAGACCAACGACGCTCCGACGCAGAACCGGTTCGCCAACAGCTGCGCCAAGGTCGGCTACAAGCCTCAGTGGCTGGGCTACCCGCTCGGTGTGGGTAACGAGGCTCAGTTCCTCGGGAACCCGAACCTCGGCGGCACCTACGTCCCGATGAACCACTTCCCGTGGATGGCGGGCAAGGGCCAGTTCCCGGGCAACGCGGCGATGCAGTACTACCAGCAGGCCGTCGCGAAGTTCCGCCCCGGCTACAACGCCGGTGGCGCGGCCAGCCTCGGCTGGCAGGCGGGCGCTCTGCTGGTCGCCGCGAGCACCAAGCTCACGGAGAACCCGACCACGGCGCAGTTCCTCGACGCGCTCTACGAGTTCAAGGGCCAGAAGTTCACCGAGCTCGGTGGCCTCTCCGGTCCGCTCACCTTCAACAAGGGCGGCACGCCGAAGGTTCCGTACTGCCTGTACGGCGCGACCTCGGACAAGGCCAACAAGGGCTGGGGCTCCGTGGACACCAAGCTCCAGTGCACCGACGTGATCGCCCCGAGCGACCCGCAGAGCAAGTGATTTGCCGCTGTGCCCGGCAGCAGGAACGCTGCCGGGCACAGCACCACTGGGCCCGCTGAAGGGTCACCCTCTGAACCTCCATCGCAGAACGGCTCGCGACGAGCAACCCGACCCGGAGTGGTAATGAACCTCATCAATGTCATGCAGAAGCAGTGGGATCGAACCGCGGCAGTCGTCCTGACGCTTGCCGGCGTCATCGCGCTCTTCGCGGGTTACATCGGGGTCGCCGACTCCGTGGTCCTGGCCGAACAGACCCGCTACATCGTGTCCGGCGGCATTGCCGGTCTGTTCATGCTCGGTCTCGGGGCCACCCTGTGGATCTCCGCGGACCTGCGGGACGAGTGGCGCAAGCTCGACCGCATCGAGCAGGCCCTCGGTGACGGCGTGCTCCGGTGGAGCGACGGCACGGACTCCTCCGCTGCCAACGTCGCCCAGCGGTCCCAGAGCCGCGCGGTCAACGGTTCGGCCGCCACGACGCAGCCTGCTCTCGCCAACGCGGTGTCCTCCCGTGAGCACGCGTAGCCGAACGCGGGGCCGCTCCTCGTCGACGTTGGCGCCGTGGACGCCCCAGATGGTCGGCCTCGCGTCCGCCGTGGTGGGCGTCGGGCTCGTCCTGTTCGTCGTGGGTTCCTCGCGTGTGAGTAGCGAGGTCGTGTACGACGACCAGGTCCCCGGCATCAGCCTCGCCGTCCTCGGCACGGTCCTCGCCAACGCAGCGGGGGTCGCCCTGCTGATCGCGGGCCGGCGCGCGGTGTCGATGCGACGGGTCGCCGTGCTGGGCCCTGTCCCCGAGTTGGTGCCCGTGGGGCGTGCGTCGCTCGACGTCACGCCGGCCACCGAGCCTGCGCTCGTCGGGGCGGACGACCTGCGTCACTACCACCGCGAGAGTTGCGCTCTCGCCGCCGACCGTGATTGGACCGCTCGCTCCCGCGCGGAGCACGAGCGGGCCGGTCGAACCCCCTGCGGAGTGTGCCTCCCATGAGAGAGTTCATCACCTTCCTCCCGTCCGGCATCAGCGCCGGATCGATCTACGCCCTGGTCGCGCTCGGGCTGGTCCTGACCTACAAGACCTCGGGCATCTTCAACTTTGCCCACGGCGGTATCGCGGCCGCTGCGGCGTACGTCTTCTACGACCTGCACATGAAGCAGGGCATGCACTGGGCCCCGGCCTTCGCCCTGTCCGTGCTCCTCGTCGGCGTGATCGGCGGTCTCCTCGTCGAACGACTGGCGTCGCTGCTCTCGACCGCGCCCACCGTGATGGTGGTGGTCGCCACCGTCGGACTCCTGGTGCTCCTGCAGTCTTTGTGCACGGCGGTCTACGGTTCGGCGAACATCTTCATGGAGCCCTATCTGCCCCGCGACACGTTGTTCACGATCGACACCTTCCAGGTGACCGTCGAGGACGTCGCGATCGTGATCTTCTCCCTCGGTGCGGCGGCTGCGCTCTGGTTCTTCTTCGAGAAGACCCGCCTCGGCAAGGCGACGACCGCGGTCGTCGACGACCCGAACCTGCTCAGCCTGCAGGCGATCAACCCGGCCACCGTGCGGCGCCTGAGCTGGATCGTCGGCTGCTGCTTCGCCTCGGTCTCGGGTGTCTTCCTCGCCCCGCGCCTCGGTGTGTCGGTCAACACGCTGATCCTCCTGGTCATCGCGGCCTACGGTGCCGCGGCGGTCGGGCGGTTCGAGAGCCTTCCGCTGACGGTCGTCGGCGCCATGGGTATCGGCATCCTGGTGGCCTACCTGCCGTCCCAGACCACCAAGTGGTCGGACGACCTGACCATCCAGCTCCTCCCGGCGAACCTGCCGTTCCTGGTGTTGTTCATCGTCTTCCTGATCGTGCCGGCGCGAAAACTGACGGAGCGTGGAGTTCGCAACGCGCGCCGCCTGAAGCCGATCCGCACGTACAGCCCGCCGGTCACGCGGGGTGGCTTCGGCGCCCTCCTCGCGGTCCTGGTCGCGATCCCGTTCGTGGTCCCGACGACGGACATCACGCAGTACGCCTCGATGCTGGGCTACTTCGTGGTCTTCGCCTCGCTCGGGATGCTCGTCTGGATGTCGGGCCAGATCTCGCTCTGCCAAATGGCCTTCGCAGCGATCGGTGCCGGCACCGCCGGGCACATGCTCGGTCGCGGGGTGCCGTGGACGCTCGCGGTGCTCATCGGTGCGCTCGTCGCCATCCCGGCCGGTGCGATCGTGGCCATCCCGGCCATCCGCCTCGCCGGCATCTACGTCGCGGTCGCGACGTTCGGCTTCGGCATCGTCATGCAGCAGGTGTTCTACGGGACGCCGTTCATGTTCGGTGACGTGCAGCAGATCGCGGTCCCGCGCCCGGTGATCCTCGGGATCGACTTCACTACCAGTCGGGGCTACTACTACCTCTGCCTCATAGTCGCGGTCCTGATGGGCGCGGCGGTCCTGCTGGTCCGCCGGAGCCGTCTGGGCAGCCTGCTCCGTGCGATGTCCGACTCGCCGGTGGCGCTCGACGCCCACGGCGCGAACACGAACCTCATGCGGGTCGTGGTGTTCTGCATGGCCTCGGCCATGGCGGCCGTCGGCGGCGTCCTGATCGCCGGCGTCCCGGGCAGCGCGAGTGGTGCCCTCACGGGTCCGTTCAACATCACGGTCTCGCTCGTCATGGTGGCGGTGCTCGGGTTCGCCGGTCGGCGTCCGATCGCCTCCCCGCTGATCGCGGCGATCCTGTTCCAGCTGATCAAGATCTACCCGCCGTTCAACACCGAGACCTTCATCAAGTACCAGGGCGTGATCTTCGGTGCGCTCGCGGTGCTGGTGGCGATCTGGCCCGCGCTCGACGTTCCCGGCCGGGTGGCGCGACTCGGACGCTTCGGCGCCGAGCGCGATGTCCGGAGCCCGAACCGTGAGCGCGTGGCGTCCACCCCGGTGCGGCCGGTGCAGCTCCGCACGTCCGTCGAGCGTCCGGACTCCCGGGAGCTGGTCGGCAGCGGGACCGGCGGAAGAGGAGGCGAGCAGTGAGCGTCGATCTCGACGTCCGCAACGTCACCGTGAAGTTCGGTGGCATCACCGCGGTCAACGACGCGACCGTGTACGCGAAGGGCGGCACCATCACCGGGCTGATCGGGCCCAACGGCGCCGGCAAGACGACCTTCTTCAACGCGTGCACCGGCCGCAACCGCCCGACCTCGGGCACCGTGCAGCTCGGGGATCACCGGCTGGACGGCCACCGCACGTCGAACCGGGCGCACCACGGCCTGGGTCGCACGTTCCAGCGGATGGAGCTGTTCGAGAGCCTCTCGGTGGCCGAGAACGTGCGGACCGGTCCGTCCGCGCACTTCTCGAGCTTCCGGCTCCTCGGTCAGATCTACGCCACCCGCAAGGAGGCGGCGGAGGTCAACCGGCGAGCGAACGAGGCGATGGAGCGCTGCGGCATCACGCACCTGGCCAACAAGACGGTCGGTGACCTGTCGACCGGTCATCGCCGGCTCGTCGAACTGGCCCGGGCCATCGCGACACCGTTCAAGTTCCTCCTGCTCGACGAGCCGTCGTCCGGTCTGGACGTCTCCGAGACGCACGTGTTCGGGAAGGTCCTGACGGACTTCGTGGCGGACACCGGCACCGGGATCCTCATCGTCGAGCACGACATGCCGCTCGTCGCCGAGATCTGCGAGCGGATCTACGTCCTCGACTTCGGAAAGATCATCTACGAGGGCACCACACAACAGGCCCTGCACAGCGAGCTCGTGCGCGCTGCTTACCTGGGGGAGGCCAGCGTTGCTTGAGCTACGGAACATCACGGCCGGCTACGACACCGGCACCGTCCTGCGCGACGTCAGCATCACCGTGCCGGACAACGCGGTCGTGGCCCTGCTCGGCCCGAACGGGGCCGGAAAGACCACGCTGCTGCGCGTCGCCTCAGGGCTGCTGAAGCCGCGGTCGGGACAGATCCTGATCGACGGCGAGGACGTGACGAATCTGAAGCCGCATCAGCTGGCCAAGCGTGGGGTGTGCCACGTGCCCGAGGGTCGCGGGATCTTCCCCTCGCTCACGGTCACGGACAACATCCGGCTGCAGGCCCCGCCCGGCAACTTCAAGGCGTCCCTGAAGAAGGCCACGTCGGTCTTCCCGCGTCTCGGTGAGCGGGCCAACCAGGTGGCGCGGACGATGAGTGGTGGCGAGCAGCAGATGCTCGCGCTCTCGTACGCCTACGTCGGCAACCCTCGCGTGGTGCTGCTGGACGAGGTGTCGATGGGCCTCGCACCCAAGATCGTGGAGGAGATCTTCGCCTACCTCCACGACCTGTCGAAGTCGAACATCTCGCAGCTGCTCGTCGAGCAGTACGTCGGTCAAGCCCTGCAGCTGGCCGACTACGTCTACATCCTCGACCGCGGCCGTATCAGTTTTGCCGGAGAGCCCGGCGAGATCTCGGAGGAAACGATCATGAACAGCTACCTCGGGTCGTTGGCGTCATGAGGGCGCCGCACTGGGCTCTCGCCCTCACCGCGGTCGCGACCGCCAGCACGGGGGCACTCATCACGTTACCCGTCGGGTCGGCCAGCGCTGACCCTTTGATTCCTGCGGACATGAACACGACGTACTCGCTGACCGCCCAGGGCGACGCGCAATATTATGAGGTCATCTCGGCCAGCGTGCCCGCTTCCCCCGAGGTCGAGGCGTCCTCGCTCGTTGCTCATGCCGAATTGGCTAACGGCCTTGGCGAAGCGTTCGCCAGTTCGCCCTACCTCGGGACTACGGGGCAGAATCTACCTGGCACGGCGGCGGGTCTACCGTCGGGTTTCGGGTTCGCCCTTCCGGTGCCCTTCACCCGAGTTCCTGGCTACATCGAGTGCCGCTCGCCGGACAAGGCCGCCGACGACGGCGGCTGGTACCGCACGACCGTGGACTGTGGCGAGACGACGGTCAAGGCGCACGGCGAGCAGGGCGCGCCGCCGGAGATCCCGGCGCCGAACCAGCAGGAGACCGCGGACGCTGTCGTCTCCGTCGTGAAGGACAACGCGGTTGCCGAGGCCTCGGGCACGGTCGCCGGCTTCGTGCAGGGTCCGCTCGAGGTCGGGTACTCCGTGGCGCAGGCGAAGATCGTCGACAGCACCACGCCCGGCAAGGCCCCGACGATCACCTCGCAGACCTTCGGTCGGTTCTCGGTGAACGGCCAGGACTTCGGCTTCAACCAGAACGGGTTCCGCTACCTGGGCCAGGAGGCCAGCTCCAAGGACGCGATCGCCCAGGCGAACGAGGTCCTGAAGAACGCCGGGATCCAGCTCGACGTCGCGCCGATCGAGACGGCCACCGACGCCGCCACCGGGGCGATGACCTACACCATTGGTGGTCTCAAGGTCACGACGACGCAGGCGGTTCCCGGGGCGGAGCCGCTGACGGTCACGTTCATCCTGGGCCGCGCTTCGGTCAGCGCGCTCAACGACGCCATCGACTTCGCGAAGTCGGACAGCGTCGGATCGGGGTCGGCCAACTCGGGGGCGAGCACCGACTCCACGACCGCCGGCGGCATCAGCGGCGCCGACACGGGTGCAACCGTGGACGCCGCTGGTGCCCCGGCGGTCGATCTCGGCACCGGCGCCGTCGGTGCCCTGCCCGGTACGGACACGGGCCTGAGCCCGCTGCCCGAGGGCGTCGCCGACGTGGCCGGCCCGCTCGTCTCCGGGGAGATCCTCCCGACCTCACTCGGGTTCGTTCCTGCCGCCGCTCAGCGCGGCACCGACACGGAGCTGCTCTACGGGCTGCTCCTCCTGGGTGGCATGGCGGTGCTGGGCGGGCACCTCCTGTTCGGTCGGTTCGCGATGAACCGCGGCGTCTGACGGCGCTCTGGTTCCCGAGGTCCGTCGTCCCGGTCGGGGGCGGCGGACCTCGGCCGTTCGTCCCCGGTTCCCCAGCCCGACCTCCGGAAGCTCAACGCTGACCCGAAGGACTCCTGATGAATCGACTTCAGGGTGACGCGGGACCCGTCCCGCTGCCCACGCCGGAGACGTACGGCCGTGACCTCAACGAGGTCATGCAGACCGTCGCCACCGTCGGCCTGTGGGCGGGCACGATCGCTCTGCTCGTCTACGCCGCCAGGATCGGCCGCCAGGAGCGCTCGCCGCTCCCCGTGTTCATCGTCCTGGCCGTCGCCGCCGGCAGCATCTTCGAGCCCATCTACGACATCACCTACCACCTGCACTGGCTCGGAGCAGACGCCGAGGGCAACGGCCCCCAGTGGACGCTCTTCACCTCGTTCGGACTGCCGCAACCGGTCTGGGTCATGCCGGCCTACGTGGTCGTGTTCGCGTTGCCGGCGGTGCTCCTCTACCGCGCCTTCGCGGCCGGAGTGACGCTGAAGAAGATCTACTCCTACGCCGCGTTGACCGCCTTCACGACGGCGCTGTTCGAGACCATCGCGGTGAACTCGGGCCTGTACACCTACTACGGGGAGGCGCCGATGCGGTTCCTCAACTACCCGTTGTTCATCGCGTTCATGGAGTGCGCGCAGATCACCGGCTTCGCGGTGCTGTGCGCGGTGATCAAGCTGCGCGCCACCAAGTGGCAGCACAACCTGATCGTGTTCATGGTGTTCCCGGCGAACTTCGCGTTCGAGTGCCTCGGTGCGGGCTTCCCGACGCTGGTCGCGATGAACGCGCCGAACCCCTCGACGGCGATCATGTGGGCCATGGCTCCGGTGAGCATCGGCCTGGCCGCGGCCGGCCTGTACTGGACCAGCCAGGCGCTGTTCGCGGTCCAGCGGCTCGCGGAGCTCGAGGGCCGGGCCCCGTCGCTCTCGCCGATGAGCCGCACGGAGCGGATCGCCGCCACCGTCGTCTGACGACCGATAGTTGGTACCTTCGCCCGCCGGCTTTTCCAGTCGGCGGGCGGATGTGCTTAAGCTCCCAGCAGCTCCATCCGGCGGCGCACGTTAACTGTGGTTAACTGACCCGACACCGTCTCACCCGGAGGTTCCCCGTGACCGAGAAGATCGTCATCGCCAACTGCGGCGGGTTCTGGGGGGATGACCCCACGGCGGCGAAGCGGCAGGTCGAGGGTGGGCCGATCGACTACCTGGTCATGGACTACCTGGCCGAGGTGACGATGGCGATCCTGCAGAAGCAGAAGGCCAAGCGCCCTGAGCTGGGGTACGCGGGGGACTTTCTGACCCAGCTGCGGGACGTGCTGGTGCCGTGTGTGGAGAAGGGCGTCACGATCATCGCGAACGCCGGCGGGGTGAACCCGCATGCGTGTGCGGCGGCGGTGGAGAAGCTCGCGACCGAGCTCGGGGTCCGGGACAAGGTCAAGCTCGGTGTGGTGTCCGGGGACGACCTGTACACGGACCTGGACGATCTGCTCGCCTCGGGTCAGGCGCTGACGAACATGGAGACCGGCCGTCCGCTCAGCGACATCCGCGAGCGGGTGCAGTCGGCGAACGTCTACATCGGGGCACCGGCGATCGTGCGGGCCCTGGAGCTGGGCGCGAACGTGATCGTGGCCGGGCGGGTCACCGACACCTCGGTGGCGATGGCGCCGATGATCCACCGCTTCGGGTGGGCGGCCGACGACTGGGACAAGCTCGCGGCCGGGGTGGTGGCGGGGCACATCATCGAGTGTGGCTGCCAGTGCACGGGCGGGAACTTCACCGACTGGCACCTGGTCCCGGACCACCGCAACATGGGCTACCCGTTGGTCGAGGTGTACCCGGACGGGGAGTTCGTCGTCACCAAGCACCCGGGCACCGGGGGCCTGGTCAGCGTCCACACGGTCTCCGAGCAGTTGCTGTATGAGATGGGCGGCCCGGCCTACCTGTCCCCGGACTGCATCGCGCGCTTCGACTCGATCGAGCTGGCCCAGGAGGGCCCGGACCGCGTCCGCGTCTCCGGCATCGTCGGCGCGCCGCCGCCCGAGCTGCTCAAGGTCGCCGTCTCCTACTCCGACGGGTACCGCTCGGTCGGGCGGCTGCTGCTCTCGGGCCCGGACACGCTGCGTAAGGCCAACAAGGTCGCGGAGATCTTCTGGCACGCGGCCGGCGGGATGGACGCCTACGAAGAGGCCTCGACGCAGTTCATCGGCTGGGACGCCTCCCACCCCTCGCTGACCGCCACCGAGCCCAGCGAGGTGCTGGTCCAGTTCGGGGTCCGCGACCGGGACCGGGCCAAGATCGAGGCGAACTTCGCCCCGATGGTGGTCGGCATCATGCTTCAGGCCCTGCCCGGCATGACGGTGCCGGCCGACCAGGGCCGCCCGCGCGTGGCCGAGGTCGTGGCCCACTGGCCCGCGCTGATCGCCCGCGACGCGGTCAAGGCCACCGTCACCGTCGACGGCAACACCGAACCGGTCTCCTCGGCCGCCGCGGCCTACACCGATGTCCGCGTCGCGCCCGCGCCGCTGGGCAAGGCCACCCCGGCCGACGACGCCCGCGAGCTCGCCGACCTGCCCGGAGATTCGCAGACCGTCACCGTTCCGCTGATGCAGCTGTGCATCGCCCGCTCCGGCGACAAGGGCGACACCGGCAACGTCGGCATCCGCGCCCGGAGCCCGGAGATCTACCACTGGATCAAGGCGAACCTCACCTCCGAGGTCGTCAAGCAGCAGTTCAAGGGCATCTGCAACGGCGAGGTCGAGCGCTTCGAACTGCCCAACCTGCTCGCCCTGAACTTCCTGCTGCACGAAAGTCTCGGCGGCGGTGGCGCGAACTCGCTGCGCTTCGACGCCCAGGGCAAGACTTTCGCCCAGTACCTGCTCGCGATGGAGGTCACCGTCCCGGCCGCCCTGGTGGCCACCGCCGCGTGACGCTCTCGGAACGGCTGCGGGCCGGCGCCGCGGCCCGGCCCGCCCGGATCGTCTTCTGCGAGGCGGACGATCCGCGCGTCCGGGCCGCCGCCGGAACCTTCGGGGACGGCCTCGGCACGCCGGTGTTGCTGACCGCCGAACTGCGGGAGCAGGTCCGACCCGACCTGACGCCGGGTCATGTCGAGCGGCGCGCCGCCCGGGGCGTCTCCGCCGAGGACGCGGCCGCCGAACTCGACGACCCGCTTCTCGTCGGTGCGCTGATGGTCCGCGCGGGGCTCGCCGACGGGGCCGTGGCCGGCGCGGTGGCGACGACGGCCGCGACCGTCCGTGCCGCGCTCCGCGGCATCGGTCCGGCGGCCGGGGTGTCGACGGTCTCCAGCTTCTTCCTCATGGACTGCCCGCACGCCGCGGGCGGTCCGCGGACGGTCGTCTTCGCCGACGGGGGAGTGGTGCCCGACCCGACCGTCGAACAGCTCGCGGACATCGCCGTGGCGTCGTCGGGCAGCGCGCAGGCGCTGCTGGGCGAGACCGCCCGGGTGGCGCTGCTCAGCTTCTCGACCAAGGGCAGCGCCCAGCACCCGCGGGTCGACAAGGTCCGGGCGGCCCTCAAGCTCGTCCAGGAGCAGCACCCCGACCTCGCGGTCGATGGTGAACTTCAGGCGGACGCCGCGCTCGACGCAACTGTGGCCGCGGCGAAGGCGCCCGGCAGCCCTGTCGCCGGTGCCGCGAACGTCCTGGTCTTCCCGGACCTCGACGCCGCGAACATCGCCTACAAGCTCGTCGCCCGCCTCGGCGGGGCGGTCGCGGTCGGCCCGGTGCTGCAGGGCCTCGCGCTCCCGATGAACGACCTGTCGCGCGGCGCGAACGCCGACGAGATCGTCGACCTCGCCTGCGTCACCGCACTCCAGGCCGCCGCTATCCGGCCACCGGCGTAGCGCTCGGCTCCGGCGTTGCGGCCGGGCTCGCCGCCGGCGTCCCGCTGGGCTCCGGCGACTCCTCGCCACCCGGCGAGGCGTCGGGGGAGGCGCTGGGTTCGCCGATGGGCTCGTCCGGGACCTCCGGCAGCGGCGGCGGGGCGACCGCGGGGCGCTCGGTCAGCAGCGTCCGCGGGTAACCCGGGTCGCGCTCGCCGAGCCGGGCGTCGTCCCACATGCCGTTGCCGAGCAGCGCGAGCACCTGGGTGATCTCGATGGCCTCGGTCTTGAGCTCGGCCGGGACCAGCCGGCTGACCTGGGCCACGCGCATCGCCTCGGCCTGGGTGAGCAGGCCGAGCATGACGCGGGTGTTGAGTTCGCGCTCGTCCTGCGGGTCCGGGGCGGCGTAGAGGGCGTCGGCGGCCGCGGTCAGCTCCTTCGCGAGCCGATCCAGTTCGTCGGACGATCCGTCCCGGATCGCCTTCACCTCGGCTTCGACCGGGGGGATCTTCGCGGCCTCCACCGCCGCCTTCCAGTCCTCGATCGTGCCCTCGGGGCGCACGTTCTGGTACTCGCGGTTCTGCGGCACACCCGGCTGGGGCTGGGACAGCGGCGCGCCGGGTGCCAGGTCGGTCCCGGCGAATGACGGGACGTCGACGGCCCGGTTGTACTCGAAGCCAGGGACCTCCTGCTCCTGTGTGGTGAAGGGCGCGAGTTCGTCACTGCCGAGGTCGTAGGTCCGGTCGGCGATGTACCGGACGCGGCCCATGATCAGCTGGATTTGCCGGTTGAGCTGTTCGTTGTCCTTCCCGCGGAGCGCGGCGCCGAGCTTGGCGAGCCGGGCGTGGGCGATGTAGAGCTCGACCGCGTCGCGGTAGTTGGTCAGCGCGCGGGGGGCAGGAGGGAAGGGCTCCCGCTCCGCGAGCGACTCCCGGGTGGTCAGGAACTGACCGAGGGCGAGGTCAGCGGCTGCGTCGACGCTCCGCTCGTCGGCCTTGTCCGTCCGCCACTCGTTGACGGTCTGCAGGTACGAGACCGCGCCCTGGGACATCCCGGCGAAGTCACCGACGACCTCCCGCTTCCAGCGGTCGCCGGCGGTCTCCTTGTCGTCGTCCGAGCCGCTCAGGGCGAGGGCGACCCCGCCCGCACAGAGGACGACGAGCGCGACCACCGCCGCGATCCACTGATTGCGCCGCTTGCTGTACCAGCGGTTGCGCCGGGCGGCTTTACCGGTCACCCGGCCGGGTCGACGAGCCATGATCTCCGCATCCTGCGAGGGGTCCTGGGACGGGCGCCCCGGAGGGGCCCTGAAGTCTAACGACGCAGTTCGCGTCGGGGTCGGCGCCGAACGCCGGCTCTTCTACCTTGTCAGCTGTGTTTGGCCGTCAGTAACCTGTCCCCCGGGAGGGTCCCGCTGCCCACCCCCTTCGACGGTGCCCATCGCGGATGTCAGCCGCACCGGGCCCGACGGGGAGCCGGCGCACTGGGGATGGTGAGCCGGAGAAGCCGCGACCGCATGCGGAGGCTTCGAACTCCCCGCGTGCCGTCGGGTCGGTTCCACCGGGACGGGAACCGACCCGACGGCCTTCTCCTTCTCGCGGCCGTCCATCGCGCGCCTCCCTTCCCGTGTCGCGTCACTGAGAGTCGCTGTTAACCAAATCCTGGCCCTCGAACGGGCTTGCGCCGGTTCAATGTGCCCGGTTAGTGTTAACCACGATAAACGTGGACGCCCCCGGCGTCCCGTCCGACCCCCGACCGGAGGGACTCGCCGTGCACTACAACTTCGGGATCGAGTGGCTGAAGGCTTTTCGGGACGCCCCCGAGACGGTCTGCGCGCTCTATGAAGATGAGGGCTTCGTCTTCGAGGACGTCATGCTCGATCAGCACAACATTCACACCAAGCCCGACCTGCTGCGCCTGTTCTCGCTGTACGCCAACAAGGACGCGACGAACGGCTTCGGCATCCACAACTTCAAGATCCGGTCCTACGTCGGGGACCGCCGCTCAGGCCTGCTGCGCTGGGAGTGGGCCCCCGAGCACGCCGGGATGTTCATCGGCCTGGACGTCGCGGGCAAGCCCTTCGGCACCCAGGGCCACACCTTCCACATCTACAACGAGGCCGGCCGCATCGTGCGCGAGTCCTCCTGGTGGGACGCCGGCGCGGTCCTGCGCCAGGTCGGCCCGGTCAGCCCGACCAAGAGCCTGACCGGGGTCACGGGTGTGGCCAAGGCGGGCGACGGGTCGGCCTTCACCCGCGCCGGCTCCGGCCTGGAGCACGCGCAGCGTTGGTGTGCGGCGGTCAGCAACGACGTCGAGGCGCTCGGCCACCTCTACTCGGACTACTTCACGTCCGAGTGGAACATGGTCGACGACCACCTCGAGGACACCATCACCGACCGCGAGATGCTCGCCGCGCAGCTCGGCGGCCTCTCCAGCGGCGAGAACGGCCGCTGGACGCTGGAGGCGACCGAGGTCTTCGAGGGCAACGGGCACCAGCTCACCCACTGGAACCTCACCGTCGAGGGCGCGAGCACCTACCGGGGCCTGCCGACGAACGGCCAGACGATCCGGACCCTGGGCTCGACCTTCCACCAGTTCGACGAGGAGGGGAAGATTCTCCTGGAGTCGACCTGCATCGAGGACAACCGCGTCTTCGTGCAGCTGGGCGTCCCGATTCTCCGCCCGCACTACTGGGAGGAAGACTTCGACATGGCGGCCTTCGTGGCGAGCCTGGGCGCCTGAGCACGAGTTCGTCGCCGGCGCGGACGCCCGCTAGGTTGGGCGTCTGCGCCGGTGTTGATTCCGGCGTGACCGGAACACAGGAGGCGAGTGGCATGACCGAAAGCCCGATCCGGGTGCTCTGCATCGGGGGCTCGACGCGCCCGAACTCGAGTTCGGAGAAGGCCGTGCGGGTCAGTGCCGCGGCCGCGGAGGCCGAGGGAGCGGTGGTCGACCTGATCGTCAGCCGCGACCTGATGCTCCCCATTTACGACACGGAGACGTCGGAGCGGACCCCGGAGGCGGAGCGGTTCGTCGCGGCGGCCCGGGCCGCCGACGCCCTGATCGTCGCTTCGCCGGGCTACCACGGTTCGATGTCGGGGATGATCAAGAACGTTCTCGACTACCTCGAGGACACCAACAAGGACGAGCGCGTGTACCTCGACGGGGTCCCGGTGGGCTGCATCGCCGTGTCCTACGGCTGGCAGGCCACCGTCTCGACGCTGCAGAGCCTGCGCACGACCGTGCACGCGCTGCGCGGCTGGCCGAGCCCGTTCGGCGCCACCATCAACGCGACGGAGAAGATCTTCGATGGCGACGGCGCCTGCATCGACGAGCGCGCCAAGTTCGGCCTGGAGACCGTGGCCAAGCAGGTCGTCGAGTTCGCCAAACTGCGCAAGGCGGGGCTGGTCACGGACCTGGCAGTGGCCGGTACCGTCTGACCACGGCCGGTCCCGGCCGGTGGCCCGTCGACAGGAGCCTCGGTGAGCGTCCCTCCGGATGTACCCGTCGTCGTACTGGCGCAGGGGCGCACACGGACCGAACAACAGCTGATCCGCGAGTGGGTCGCCGCGAACCACCGCGGGGCCCCGATCCGCGACCTCGACTCCGAGGCCAGCTTCGACGACCTGTCCGACGACACCCTCCTGGTGCCGGTCCGGGTCACCTGGGTCTCGACCTCGTCCTCCTCGCGCCGGCCCTCCGAGCTGCTGGCCCACCTCTCGCCGCGGCGCCCACCGGGCCCGCTGCAGAAGGTCCTGGTGCGCAACTCCCCGGGCCGGGCCGGCGTCGTCCGCGGCGAGCCGGCCACGGTCGGGGACCTGCGTGCCCGGTTCGCCGAGGAGACCGGCAACGCGTCGTCGTTCGCGACCTTCGTGAGCCGGGTCGCCACGGTGGCCGTCGACCGGGCGGAGCGCCGCCTGATCGGTGACCGTTACAAGGTCCCGCGCCAGGTGGTCGAGCAGATCACCGCGTCCTCCCGCTTCCGCGCCAAGGCCGCCGAGCTCGCACAGCAGCTCAGCCGACCCGAGGCCGAGGTGCTCGCCGAGGCCCGCGAGTGCCTGAACGAGCTCGTCACCGTGCAGAGCCCGGCTGCGATCGACGCGTTCCGCACCGTCCTGTCGCCCATGCACTCGCGGGCGTGGAAGGTGCAGGTCGACACCTCGAACCTGGAGCGCCTGCGCGCGCTCAACAAGGAGCAGGCGCTGGTCTTCCTGCCCGCGCACCGCTCGTACGTCGACCCGCTGGTGCTCGCCGAGGTCCTCCACGAGAAGGACTTCCCGCGCAACCACCTGCTCGGCGGCAACAACATGTCGTTCTGGCCGATCGGGCCGCTCGGCAAGCGGGCGGGCGTCATCTTCATCCGCCGGGCGGACACCGACGCCGCCGGCGACGCGATCTACAAGTTCGCCCTGCGCGAGTACCTCGGATATCTGACGGCCAAGAAGTTCAACCTCGAGTGGTACATCGAGGGTGGCCGGACCCGGACCGGCAAGCTGCGGCCGCCGAAGATGGGCCTGCTCGCGTACCTGGTCCGCGCGCTCCAGGACGAGCGGACCGAGGACGTCGCGATGGTCCCGGTCTCGATCGTCTACGACCACATGGCCGAGGTGCGCGCGCTGGACGCCGAGCAGGGCGGCGCTGCGAAGGCGGCCGAGAGCACCCGGTGGCTCGCGCGCTACGTCCGCGGGCAGCAGCGGATGAGCGGCAACGCCTGGATCCGCTTCGGGGAGCCCTTCTCGCTCCGGCAGGCGCTCGACGAGGCGGGGGAGGGTCCCGCGCAGCTGGACAAGGTCGCGTTCCGCATCTGCGACGGCATCAACCGCGCGACGCCGGTGACCTCGTCGGCGTTGCTGACGTTCACGCTGCTCGGCAGTCACGACCGGGCTCTCACCCTCGCCGAGGTCGGTCGCGTCCTGGCCCCGCTGCTCGACTACCTCGACGCCCGCGGCATCCCGCGGACCGACAACGACTCCGCCTCGCCGCACTCGCTCCGCGAGGAGGCCGGGCTCCGCGCCGCCCTCGACCACCTGGTCGCCGTCGGCGTCGCGACGGTGTTCACCGGTGGCCCCGAGCCGGTGTGGTCGATCCAGGCCGGGCAGCACCGGGTCGCCGCGTTCTACCGCAACGGCGCCCTGCACCACCTGGTCACGCGCGCGATCGTCGAACTCGCCCTGCTCGAGGTGTCCGCCAAGCCGGTGTGCGAGTCCTCGATCGCCGAGTCGTGGGCGGAGGCGCAGCGGATGCGCGACCTCCTCAAGTTCGAGTTCTTCTTCCCGCCGAGCGAGCAGTTCCGCTCCGACGTGGTGAAGGAGCTCCAGCTGCTCGACCCGAACTGGGAGAACCAGGACGGGCCCGACGGCGGCGCCAAGATCCTGTCCTCCTCGCGGCTGCTGGTCGCGCACCGGGCGCTGCGCTCGTTCTTCGACGCGCAGCTCGTCGTCGCGACCGCGCTCGCCGAACGGGACCCGGCCGCGGAGGTCGTGACCGGTCCGTTCCTGGAGGAGTGCCTCGGTCTCGGGCAGCAGATGCTGCTGCGCGGGCGCCTGCACCGCGCGGACTCCGTGTCGCGGGAGCTGTACTCGACGGCGCTGCGTCTGGCCCGGCACCGCGGGTTGCTGGAGACGGCGGCCCCGGGCACCGTCGAGGCCGAAGCGGTGCAGGCCGCCCGGCATCACTACCTCGCCGAGGTGACCGACGTGCTCGAACGGCTCGGCCGGATCGACCGGCTCGAGGCTGACCTGCTCGAAGAGGTGCTGGGATGACTCTGGACAAGCTGCTGGCGGACGTCTTCTCCTCGCCCCGCGGGCCGGAGATCGGCGCCTTCTTCGACTACGACGGCACGCTGATCACGGGCTACTCCGCGACGACCTTCTACAACCAGCGCTTCAAGGACCTCGACATCGGTCCCCAGGAACTGGCCAGGACGCTGTGGACCGCCGTGCGGGGAATCCACACGGAGGAGGACTTCGCCGCGCTCCTCGAGCTCTCCCTCGGTGCCTGGAGCGGCAAGACCGAGGAGGACATGACCAAGCTCGGTCAGAAGCTCTTCGTCTCCGAGATCGCCGGCAAGCTGCACACGGAGATCTGGGAGCTGGTCGAGGCCCACCGCGCGATGGAGCACACCATCGTGCTGGCGTCGTCGGCGACGCGGTTCCAGGTCGAGCCGATGGCCGAGGCGATCGGGGCCGACCACGTGCTGTGCACCCCGCTCGAGGCGATCGACGGCGTCCTCACCGGCCGCACCGGCGGCACGCCGCTGTGGGGGAGTCAGAAAGCCAACGCCGTCGTCGATCTCGCCCGCGCCAAGGGCATTGACCTGACGCGCTCGTTCGCCTACAGCAACGGCGACGAGGACGTCCCGTTCCTGTCCACGGTCGCGCACCCCACCGCGGTCGCGCCCGACAAGGGTCTGCGCGAGGAGGCGGAGCGGCGCGGTTGGCCCGTGCTGGACTGCGTGCCGCGCGGGAAGCGCCCGGGCGTCGTCGATCTCGCCCGCACCGGCGCGTTCTACGGCGCCTTCGCCGGAGCGTTCGTGGCCGGCCTGGGCGCGGGCCTGCTCAACCGCAGCCGCGGGCAGATCGTCGACATCACCTCGACGATCGGCACCGACCTCGGCTTCGCGCTCGCCGGGGTCGAGGTGAAGGTCATCTCCGGCGCCGAGCACCTGTGGTCGCGCCGGCCCGCGGTGTTCATCTTCAACCACCAGAGCAACATCGACGCGGTCGTCGCGATGAAGCTGGTGCGCCAGAGCTACACGGGCGTGGCGAAGAAGGAGGCGAAGAACATCCCCGGCTTCGGCCAGCTGTTCCAGATCGCCGACGTCGCCTTCATCGACCGTGGCAACGTCAAAGACCCCAAGGCCGCGCTGGCGCCGGCGGTCGAGAAGCTCCGCAACGGCCTGTCGATCGTGCTCTCCCCGGAGGGCACGCGCTCGCCCACCCCGCGCCTCGGGCCCTTCAAGAAGGGCGCGTTCCACATGGCCATGCAGGCCGGCGTCCCCATCGTCTCGATGGTGATGAAGGGTCAGAACGAGGTCATGTGGCGGGGTTCTCAGACCGTGCGGTCCGGTGTCATCGAGGTCGTCGTGCTCCCGCCGGTCGAGACCACCGACTGGAAGGCCGAGGACGTCAGCGCGCACGCCGAGGCGATCCGCAACGACTGGCTGCACACGCTCGCGCACTGGCCGGGCCGGCCCTCCGCTCCCGAGTCGGTGACCGACGGCGCCGGAAAGGCGACGCCGTGACCACCGAGACCCCCATGGCGAGCGCCGAGTGGGGCGGCGGCAGCGACGTGATGAACGCCTTCGAGGCGCTCATGTGGCGGGTCGAGGACGCCTCCCCGGTTCGGTCGACCTGCGTCGGCATCGAGCTGCTCGACGGCACGCCGAACTGGAACGCTGTCGTCGAGACGCACCACCGCCTGACCCGGCTGATCCCGCGCCTGCGGCACCGCGTCGTCTCCCCGCCGATGGGGCTGGCGCCGCCGCGGTGGGCCGAGGACCCGAACTTCGACCTGCACTACCACCTGCGCCGGACGCGTCTGCCCGACGACGCGGGCTGGGCGGGCCTGCTCGCTGCCGCGGAGAAGGCGGCGATGCGCGGCTTCGACCGGGCGCGCCCGCCGTGGGAGGCCGTGCTCTACGAGGGCATGCCGGACGGCAAGTCGGCGTACGTCCTGAAGCTGCATCACTCGATCTCCGACGGTCTCGGGATCATGAAGCTGCTGACGTACCTGAATCCGCCGGCCGGGCTGGAGACCCCGCCCGGCCCGGAACTGACGCCCCGTCCGAGCAAAGTGATGACGCCCCTCGACGCCCTGCGCGCCCACGCGGTCGAGGGCGTGCTCGGGACGCCGGACGTCCTGCGGAAGGCCGGCGGCACCGCGCTGCGGGCGCTGTCGAACCCGCCGGAGTCGGTCCGCGCCTCGGCGCGTTACACCTCCTCGCTCAAGCGGGTGCTCTCGCCCCCCGCGGCGGAACCGTCCCCGCTGCTGGCGGAGCGGAGCACCAACTGGCGCTTCGCCGCGCTGGACGTCGACTTCGCCGCGCTGCGCGCGGCCGCGAAGACCGTCGGCGCCTCGATCAACGACGCCTACCTCGCCGCCCTGCTCGGCGGGTACCGGCTCTACCACGAGGCGATGGGGGTGCCCCCGCAGCCGGTGCCGATCGCCATCCCGATGTCGCTGCGTCCCGCGGAGGCCGCGAACGGCGGCAACGAGATCGCCAGCGCCCGCCTCGCCGGACCGATGGAGATCGTCGACCCCGCGAAGCGGATGCTCGAGATCGGGGATCAGGTGCGCCGCGCCCGCGCTGAGCCGGCGATGAACAACCTCAGCGTGATCGCCCCGGCGATCGCCCGGCTCCCCGCGGGCGTCATCGCCCAGATCGCGGGCGGCATGACGAGGGCGAACGACCTCCAGGCGAGCAACGTCCCCGGTCCCCGGGTCGAGGTCCACCTCGCCGGGGTGCGCGTGGAACGGTTGTACGGGTACGCCCCGCTGCCGGGGTGTCCCGCGATGATCACCCTCGCGACGCACGGCCCGGTCGCGTGCGTCGGCGTCAACTACGACGCGGCGTCGTTCACCGACCCGGAGACCTTCGTGCACTCGCTCGTGGGCGGGTTCGACGAGGTGCTGCGGGTCGGCGGCGACAACCCGCCGCCGGTGCTGGCGCGCTAGGAGGGCGGCGATGAGCGAGCCGTTGACCGATGCCTACGTGGGCGGCACCGGGACCCCGATGGTGCTCTTCCACGGCATCAACGGGTCCTGGCGCATCTGGCGCCCGGTGATCCCGACGCTCGAGCAGCGGCATGCGCTGTTCGTCCCGACGCTGATCGGCCACCGGGGCGGCCCGGAGCTCGCGGCCGGCCCCAACGGCATCCGCGTCATCGCGGACGACATGGAGAACCGGATGGACAAGGCGGGGATCTCCCGCGCCCATCTGGTCGGCAACTCCCTGGGTGGCTGGCTCGCGCTGGAGATGGCGGCCCGCGGCCGCGGCCGGTCCGTCGTCGCGTTCTCGCCGGCGGGCACGTACACCTCCGAGCGCGACCTGCGCCGGATCGGGACGCTGCTCAAGGTGGCGAAGGCGACCGCGCATCGGAAGTCCGTCGCCCGACTGATGGCGAAGCCGCGTACCCGGAAGGTGCTGCTGCGCTCCGCGATGCTGCGCGGCGACCTCATCCCGGCTGAGGACCTCGCCGGCATGAACGAGGACCTGCAGGCCTGCACGATGCTCGACGGCCTGCTCGCCTCGCTTCGGCAGACCGGCCCGACCCGCGAGCTCGCGATCGCGGCCGACTGCCCCGTCCGCATCGTGTGGGCCGAGCGCGACCGCACGATCCCGTACAAGCGCTACGGCGCGCCGTGGCGGGAGATCCTTCCCGGCGCCGAGTTCCTCACGATGCCCGGCATCGGGCACGTCCCCATGTACGACGACCCCGCGTTGGTGACGCGCACGATCCTGGAGTTCACCGACCGCGTCGACCACCCCACGACCCCACCAACCACCCGACGTGCGACGGAGGAACCCGCCGAATGACCACCACCGACTTCGAGCTCACCGGCTCCCAGGGCAAGCTCGTCGTCCGTAAGGCGACGCCGGCCACGGCACAGCGCGTCGTCGTGATCGCGCACGGCTTCGGTGAGCACTCCGGCCGGTACGCGCACGTCATCGACCGCCTGGTCGCCGACGGGGCCGTCGTGTACGCGCCGGACCACCGGGGCCACGGCCGGTCCGACGGCCCGCGGGCGGTCGTGGACGACGTGGAGGCGATGGCGGACGACCTGAACCTGGTCGTGGCGCGCGCCGCCGAGGAGAACCCCGGCCTGCCGCTGGTGCTCATCGGCCACTCGATGGGCGGGCTGATGTCGCTGCGCTACGCCCAGCGGTACGGCTCGGCGCTGACCGGGCTCGTCGTCTCCGGCCCGTTCCTCGGCAACCCGGCGATGGCGCCGCTGCTCGACATGGAGGTCCTGCCGGACATCCCCATCGACCCGGCCGCGCTCTCGCGCGACCCCGCCGTGGGCGAGGCCTACGCGGCGGACCCGCTGGTCTACCACGGTCCGCTGATCAAGGAGTCGTTCGTCGGCATGTTCGCCGCCGTCGAGGCCGTCGCCGCCGGCCCGGTGCTCTCGCTCCCGGTGCTGTGGGTGCACGGCGAGGCCGACCAGCTCGCCGACTACCCGTCGGCGAAGGTCCTCGTCGAGAAGGTCGCCGGCAACGACCTCCTCGCCCGTTCGTACCCGGGCGCCGCGCACGAGGTCTTCAACGAGACCAACAAGAACGAGGTGCTCGACGAGGTCGCGACCTTCGTCGCCCGCGTGGCCTGACGCCTCGTCACCCTTCTGCGGGATGACGTCCCGTACGCGCCCGTGTCAGCCCTCCTGCGGGCTGACACGGGGCGTCCCCGGGACGTCATCCCGGGGGCGTCAGTCGCCGGCGTTGACGAACTCGTGCCGGAGCGGGGAGCCGGAGAACGTGCCGAGCATCTTGAGCTCGGCCGCGAAGAAGGTGAGTTCCTCGAGGGCCCGCGCCAGACCCGGCGAGGCGGGGTGGCCGTCCACCTCGGCGTAGAACTGGGTGGCCGCGAACTGTCCGTCGACCATGTACGACTCGAGCTTGGTCATGTTCACGCCGTTGGTGGCGAACCCGCCGAGTGCCTTGTACAGCGCGGCCGGCAGGTTGCGGACGCGGAACACGAACGCGGTCACGACGTCGGGGGCGTCCTCGGGGACCTCCGCGGGCTCGCGCGCGAGCATGACGAAGCGGGTCGCGTTGTGCGCCTCGTCCTCGACGTTGCGCTCGGCGATCTCAAGTCCGTAGAGCTCGGCGGCCGGCTCGGGGGAGAGGGCCGCGGCCGTCGGGTCGCCCGCCTCCGCGATCTCGCGCGCCGCGCCGGCGGTGTCCCCGGCGACGACCGGGCGCAGACCGAGGCGGCGGATCGCCTTGCGGCACTGGCCGAGTGCGTGGGCGTGACTGTGCGCGGTGCGCAGCTTCTCCACCGGGGCGCCGGGCAGCACCATCAGGTGGAAGTGGATCGGCAGGAAGTGCTCGCCGACGATGTGCAGCCCGGACGTGGGCAGCAGGTGGTGGATGTCGGCCACGCGACCGGCCACGGAGTTCTCGATGGGGATCAGCGCGCGCTCGACCTCACCGTCGACCACGGCGGCGAAGACGTCCTCGAAGGTCGGCAGCGGCACGGTCGGGTGGTCCGGCCACGCCTGAGCGCACGCCAGCTGCGAGTTGGAGCCGGGCTCACCCTGGTAGGCGATCCGGCCGGGGGATCGACCGGGAGACGGTGAACTCACTCAGTCCTCAACTTCCAGCAGGGTCAGCGCCGCGTCGATCCAGATCGGTAGGTGCCGGTCCGCGGCCGGGTCCCGGGCGTCGAAGGTGTAGGTGAGCATGACCCCGCGCATCGAGGTGAAGAGCAGGTCGCGCACCGCCGGGAAGTTCGGGTGCGCCGAGAGCTTGGGCCCGTACATGACCGCGACGGTCTGCCGGATCGCCGCGCCGAGGCGATGCTCCTCGGGGCGGAGCGTCTCCCGCAGCTCCGGACGGGTGCGGCAGGCGACCCAGAGCTCGACCGCGGCCCAGAAGTAGGGCTGCTCGAACGTCGACCAGCACCGCTTGACGGCCGCGATCACCCGCTCGCGGTCACCGCCGGACTCCGGACCCAGCCCCGCGGCCCAACGCTCGCCGTCGAGCAGGCGCTCCGCGGCCAGGTGCTGGGCGGCCGCGACCAGCAGCGCGTCGCGGGAGGGGAAGTGGTGCAGCAGACGGCCGCGGGAGACTCCGGCGCGCGCCTGGATCGCGAGCGTCGTCGTGTCCGCGTAGCCCTTCTCGGCCAGGCAGTTCACGGCGGCCTCAAGGATCAGGGCGCGGCTGTCCGCGCTCCGGTCCCCGCGTCGGCGGCCGGCGCCCGGCGCTCCGTCGGTGGGACCGCCGGAGGAGGGGGCCTGCGCAGGGTCCGTCACGCACGTCAGCGTAGTGAACGGGGCCGGAATACCCCTCGACCTGCCAAGAGATATCCCGTTCGGCGCGTTGAACACCACCGAAGGCAGATGTGGTCTGATGCACACGTAACGGATGCTGCTCGGGCGGAGGCTGCAGGTTCGCCGTCCCGGGCCGGCAGCCGACCGACTAGCCAAAGGAGCAGCTCAGCATGGCTTACTTCGCCGACGCCAACGAGGTCGACAAGTACATCGGTGGTGTCTTCCGCGCTGCCGCGGAGCACCCGGAGAACGGCCCGAAGTTCAAGTCCGCGGGCATCGTGATGAAGGTCCTCTACACGGACCCCGACGTCGAGATGAACATCGTCATGCGCGACCCGATGCAGGTCGTCCTCGGTCCGATCGACGAGGAGGCCGACGTGACGCTGATGATGAAGGCCGACACCGCCGACAAGTTCTGGCGCGGTGAGTACAACCTCGCCGTCGGCATGGCCAAGGGCGAGGTCAAGGCCAAGGGCCCGGTCAACAAGATCCTCAAGCTCGTCCCGCTGACCAAGCCGCTGTTCCCGATGTACCGCGAGGCGATCGCGGAGAAGGACGCCCAGGGCTGACCTCCCCGGCGTCGGCCGTACCGGCGCCGTCGTACTGCAGCCGCGGCGGCGCCGGGCACCACCCGGACCCGGCGCCCGCCGCGCAGCTTCCCGGACATAAAATCCGGACAGCCTGTCCGAGCGACGGGGTCCGAGACGAAGGAGAGCAATCGTGGCGACGATGAAAGCGGTGGTGCTGCGGGGCCCGCACGACGTGGTCGTCGAGGAGGTGCCCGTCCCCTCCGAGATCGGCCCCGACGAGGTCCTGCTGAAGGTCGAGAAGACCGCCATCTGCGGCACCGACCTCCACGTCTACGACGGGCGTATGGAGCTCGAGCCCGACCTGCGCCTCGGCCACGAGTTCCTCGGCACGGTCGTCGAGGTCGGTTCCGCTGTCGGCCTGTTCAGTGAGGGTGACCGCGGCGTCGCGTCCTGCGTCGTCAACTGCGGCTTCTGCCACCAGTGCCGTCGCCAGCAGCCCGGCAAGTGCCAGGGCGTGCGGATGTACGGCATGGGCCTGACGTTCGGCGGACTCGACGGTGGTCAGTCCGAGTACGTGATCGTCCCCGCCGCGGACCTCTCGATGCGGAAGGTCCCCGAGGGCACCGCCGGCACCGACGACGACTTCCTGTTCGTCGGCGACATCATGACCACCGGCTACGAGTCGGTCCGTCACTTCGGCCGCCCCGGCGACATCGTCGCGATCGTCGGCGCCGGCCCGGTCGGCATGTGTGCGGCGATGGCCGCCCAGGCGCTCGGCATGGGCAAGGTCATCGTGATCGACAAGGTCGCCTCCCGGCTGAAGGAGGCCGAGGCCTTCGGCGCCATCGGTATCAACGCCGACGAGACCAACGTCGTCGACGCCGTCTACGACCTGACCGAGTGGCGCGGCGCCGACCTCGTGATCGACGCCGTGGGTCACCCGTCGGCCCTGGAGACCGCGCTGAAGCTGCCGCGCTTCGGCGGCTCGCTCTACATCCCCGGCGCCTACGCCGAGGAGTCGCTGGAGCTGCCGTGGGGCGAGATGTGGATGAAGAGCCTCAACATCTCCGGCGGCATCTCGAACTTCACGCTCTACATGGACGAGGTCATCAACCTCATCGCCGCCGGCAAGCTCTCGCCCTCCGCCGTCATCTCGCACACCTTGCCGCTCACCGAGGCGGCCGAGGCGTACCGCATGTTCGAGGCTCGCGAGGCCACGAAGATCCTGCTCGACCCCGCACGCTGATCCTGATCATCTGACTCTCCGTCACGTCCCGGACAGGAGCACCAGAAATGACGATCGAGCACCAGCTTCCCGACATCGACTGGGATGACGACGGCCAGGCCGACTTCCTCCCGGCGACGAACCTGAACAAGCCGGACTACGACCCGGTGGACGTCTCGTCGAAGGCGTTCTGGAGCCAGTTGCTCGAGGATCAGGACCGCTCGTTCGCGATCCTGCGCCGGGAGCGTCCGGTGTCCTGGCAGCGTCCCGTCGAGGACGCGGTGACCCCGGACCCGGACGACCCCGGCTTCTGGGCGCTGACCCGCCTGGAGGACATCCAGCGGGTCAGCCGCGACAACGAGACCTTCATCTCGGGGCAGGGCGTGCTGTTCGACATGCTCCCGCCGATCTTCCTGGAGATGTCGCAGTCCTTCCTCGCGATGGACGACCCGGAGCACGCGAAGCTGCGCCGGCTGGTGTCCTCCGCCTTCACCCCGAGGCAGGTCCGGCGCATGGAGGACAAGATCCGCGAGATCACCACGCAGTGCGTCGACGACATCGTCGACAAGGGGAAGATCGACTTTCCGGCCGAGTTCTGCAGCCGCTTCCCGCTGAGAGTCCACTGCGCGATCTGGGGCGTGCCGGACCACCTCGCCGAGGAGACCGGGGCCGCGGCCCGCGACGTCGTCGCCTGGGCCGACCCGGACCTGCTCGCCGGCCGGGACCCGCAGGAGGTCCAGGTCGAGGCCTGTGCCCGCCTGCACGACATCGCCGCCGAGATGATCTCGGAGCGACGGCAGAACCGTCGTGACGACCTCATGCAGGCGCTGATGGACGCCGAGATCGACGGCGAACAGCTCGACGAGGCGCAGATCGGCGCCTTCTTCGTGTTGATGTCCGTGGCCGGCACCGACACCACGCAGCACACCACGACATTCGCCGTGATGGGGCTCACGGAATTCCCCGAGCAGAAGAAGTGGCTGCTCGAGGACTTCGACAACCGCATTGACGGGGCGGTCGAGGAGTTCATCCGTTTCGGCACGCCGGTGATGACCTTCCGGCGCACCGCGGTGCGGGAGACGGAGATCGCCGGGCAGCGCATCATGCCTGGTGACAAGGTGGTTTTCCTCTACGCGTCGGGCAATCGCGACGACACGTTGATCGACCGCCCGTGGGAGCTGGACCTCTCCCGGGATCCCAACCCGCACTGCGGATTCGGCGGGGGAGGGGTGCATTACTGCCTCGGCAGCCAGCTTGCGAAAATGATGCTCCGGCACGCACTGAAGGAGTTGCTGTTCCGGATCCCGGAGTTTCAGACCAGCAACCCGCGCTTCATGGGGACAAACTTCATGCGGGCGGTCACCCACCTGGACTTCGAGTTCACGCCCGAGCGCAAGGAGACATGAATGCCACGCATCGTGGTCGACTACAACAAGTGCACCGGCCTCGGCATGTGCGAGGCCGAGGCGCCTGACCTGTTCGAGGTCCAGGACGACGGCAGCCTGAAGGTGCTCAACGACACCCCGGGTTCCGACGAGCTCGCGGCGGCGCAGGCGGCGGTCGACGCGTGCCCGACCGAGGCCCTGACTCTGGTGGAGGACTAAGCACCCGTGCGGAACTCCCGACTCGTCGTCGTCGGCGCCTCTCTGGCTGGTCTGCGGGCCATCGAGGCCGCACGCCGATCCGGCTATGACGGCCCCATCACGCTGATCGGCAACGAGCCGCATCTGCCCTACGACCGGCCCCCGTTGTCCAAGGCGTTCCTCGACGCCGACGAGGACGAGAACGGCGCGCCGGTGGTGCCGACGTTCCGCGACGAGGCCACGCTCCGCGACGAGATGAACGTCGACCTGCGGCTGGGGGCGCCGGCCACGGCACTCGCGCCCGCCGGCCAGGTCGTCCTCCTCGACGGCGACGCCGTTCCCTACACCCAGCTGATTATTGCCACGGGTGGCGATGCCCGGAACCTGCCCGGTGGCGAGTCGCTCGAGGGCGTCCACGTGCTGCGGACCCTCGACGACGCCCTCGCCGTCCGCAAGGCGCTCGACGCGGGCGCGCGGACCGTCGTCATCGGCGCCGGCTTCATCGGCAGCGAGGTGGCTTCCGCCGCGCGCAAGCGCGGGCTGGAGTGCACCGTGCTCGAGGCGCTGCCGGTCCCGCTCGTCCGGTCGGTCGGGCCCGAGACCGGCAAGGTCGCGGCCGAACTCCACCGCAAGTACGGCACCGACCTGCGCTGCGGGATCGGCGTCAAGGCGCTCGAGGGCTCGACGCGCGTCGAGAAGGTCGTGCTCGACGACGGCACGGTCATCGAGGCCGACCTGGTCGTCGTCGGCATCGGCGTCCGCCCGTCCACGGGCTGGCTGGAGAGCTCCGGCATCGCGCTGCACGAGCGCGACGGCGGGATCCTCTGCGACGAGTTCCTGCGTACCAGCCTGCCCGGCGTCTATGCCGCGGGCGACGTCGCGCACTTCCCGAACCCGCTCTTCGACGGCGAGATGATGCGCGTCGAGCAGTGGACCAACGCGGCCGAGCAGGGCGCCCTGGCGGCCAAGAACGCGCTGTTCCCCGACGAGGCCAAGCCCTCGCAGGCCGTGCCGTACTTCTGGTCGGACTGGTACGAGTCCCGGATTCAGTTCGTCGGGATCCCGCACTCCGAGGAGGTCCGCGTGGTCTCCGAGGAACTGGGCGAGGAGAAGTTCCTCGCGCTCTACCGGCGCGGCGACCGGCTCGGTGGCGTGCTCACCATCGACCGGCAGAACCAGATCATGAAGTACAAGCGCATGATCGCCCAGCGGGCGTCCTGGTCGGAGGCCCTGGAGTTCGCCGGCATCACCGGCTGAGCCTGGGGTAAGCCCGTCCCCACAAGCCGTTCCCGGTGCACACTGGGACGTGGGGGGTGGGTTGCATGCCGGACAGCTCGGTGCTCAAGGGCCAGCCGCTGGTCGACGCCGACGGGGAGACCGTCGGCCGGATCGACGACGTCTACGTCGACCCGGGCTCGGGCCGGGCGGAGTTTCTCGAGGTGCGGACGAGCCGCTTCCGCCGGAAGCGGCACCTCGTCCCGCTGACGCGGATCAACGTCGCGGGCGGGGCGGTCACCGTGCCGTACCCCCGGGAGAAGATCGTCGAGGCCCCGCTGCGCCCGCGCCGCGAGCTCACCGCCGACGACGAGGCCCTGCTGCGCGACTACTGGCACCTGCCGGCCGTGAAGAACCGGCCGTGAAGAACCGGCCGTGAAAAAAGGGTGACACCCCTTACTTCGCAGTAAGGGGTGTCACCCTTTTTTGACACAGTGGGCGCGCGCGGAGCGCGCCGCGTCAGAGCAGCTCGACGATCGTGGCGTTGGCCATGCCGCCGGCCTCGCACATGGTCTGCAGGCCGTACCGGATGCCGTTGGCCTTCATGTGGTGGACCAGGGTGGTCATGAGGCGGGCGCCGGAGCCACCGAGCGGGTGGCCGAGGGCGATCGCGCCACCGTTCGGGTTGAGGGCGGCCGGGTCGGCGCCGAGCTCCTGAAGCCAGGCGAGCGGGACCGGGGCGAACGCCTCGTTGACCTCGAACGCGCCGATGTCGCTGATCTTCAGGCCCGACTTGGTCAGTGCCTTCTGGGTCGCGGGGATCGGGGCGGTGAGCATGATGACCGGGTCGTCACCGGCGAGCACCGCGGTGTGGACGCGGGCGATCGGGGTGAGGCCGAGCGACTTCGCCTTCTCGGAGGTCATCATCAGCAGCGCCGAGGCGCCGTCGGTGATCTGCGAGCTGTTGCCGGCGGTGATCGCGCCACCCTCGGGGCGGAAGACCGTCTTGAGACCGGCCAGTGCCTCCAGCGTGCCGCCGCGGCGGACGCCCTCGTCGGTGGTGACGAGCTGCAGGTTGCCCTCGGCGTCGGGAGCCTTGACCGGGACGATCTGGGAGTCGAACGCGCCGGAGTCCTGCGCGGCCGCGGCCTTGGCGTGCGAGTCGAGCGCGAACTGGTCGAGCTGGGTGCGGCTGAAGCCCCAGCGCTCGACCATCATCTCGGCGCCGATGCCCTGGTTCGGAGCGTCGCCGGGGTAGCGGGCGTTGAAGCTCGGGCCGAACGGCTCGCCGGGGGCGAACGAGGAGAACATCGGGACGCGCGTCATCGACTCGACACCGCCGGCGACGGCGACGTCGTACTGGCCGGAGATGAGGCCGGCCGCGGCGAAGTGCACGGCCTGCTGCGAGGAACCGCAGGCGCGGTCGACGGTGGTGGCGGTGACCGTCTCGGGCCAGCCGGCCGAGAGCACGGCGGTGCGGCCGACGTTCATGGCCTGCTCGTTGACCTGCATGACGCAGCCCCACACCACGTCGTCGACGACGACGGGGTCGATGCCGGTGCGCTCGACGAGGGAGGTCAGGACGTGGGAGGACAGCTCGGCGGGGTGAACGCCCGCGAGGGCGCCGTTGCGCTTGCCGAGGGGGGTACGGACTGCATCGACGATGACCGCATCGCGCATGTGTCGGTCTCCAGAGGTCGGGGGCGGTGTACTCGCCAGTAAGGGAGCTCTCTCAAACAGTCACCGTTGACTGGAGGCGATGTCAAGGTTTCCGGTGTATGACCCCGCCCACTAGGCTCCGGCCGTCCGGTTCATCCCCCCGGACCCGGCGGGAGTACCCCGCGTAGTACCCGGCGAAGGAGTCCCCCTTGGGTACGGCATCGTCCCAGAAGCTGGCCGGCCGCACGATCGTCATGTCGGGCGGCAGCCGTGGCATCGGCCTGGCGATTCTGGTCGCCGCCGCGCGCGAGGGCGCGAACGTGGTCTTCCTCGCGAAGACCGACCAGCCGGATCCCCGGCTGCCCGGCACCGTGCACACCGCGGTCGCCGAGATCGAGGCGGCGGGCGGGAAGGCCGTCGCGGTGGTGGGCGACGTGCGCAACGAGGAGGACGTCCAGCGCGCGGTCGACACCGCCGTCGAGACGTTCGGCGGCATCGACATCTGCGTCAACAACGCCAGCGCGCTCAACCTGACCGGGACCGAGGAGCTGCCGGTCAAGCGCTTCGACCTGATGCAGCAGATCAACACCCGCGGCACCTTCGTCCTGTCGAAGGCGTGCGTCCCGCATCTCAAGCGCTCCGACGCGGGGCAGATCCTGACGCTGTCGCCGCCGATCAGCCTGGCGCCGCGCTGGCTCGGCCCGCACCCGGCCTACACGCTCTCCAAGTACGGCATGACGCTGCTGACGCTGGGTTTCGCGGCCGAGTTCGAGTCCGACGGCATCGCGGCGAACTGCCTGTGGCCGCGCACGACCATCGCGACGGCCGCGGTGATCAACCTGATTCCGGGCGCCGCGGACGCCTCCCGCTCGCCCGAGATCATGGGCGACGCGGCGGTCGCGATCTTCACCGGTCCACGGCGGTCCGGGGAGTGCCTGATCGACGACGACGTCCTGGCCGCGGCCGGGGTCACCGATCTGTCGAAGTACGGCGCCGGCCCCGATTTCGCCCCGGACCTGTTCGTCGACCCCGTGAGCTGACGTCGTGAGCAGCTCCCGCGTGGAGTTCATGCGCTCCCGGGACCCCGGCGCCCCGTGGCCCGGCCGTGGCTACCTGCTGCCCGCGGGTCGCCGCGAGCAGTTGCGCGCGCTGCTGGGCCGGGTCGCCGACCTGACCGGGCGCGACGACCTCTGGGACCCCGCGCTCGTCGTCGACTACGCCGCCGCGCACGACGTAATTGCCGCCGGGTGGGAGATCCTCCTCGGCGCACTCGGTACGCACCCGGTCGGTCACCCGGCCGGGACGAACGGGTCGGGTGCGCACCTCAACGGGTCGACGCCGGCGCTGGACGACCTGATCGACCTGATCCGCGACCTCAAGGCCTTCGACGACGACATCCGCGACGAGCGACTGGAGTTGCGTGACGCCGCTCTGGGCCGCGTTCGGGAGGCGCTGGCCGCCCTGCGCCGCATCGACGCGACGGCGACCCTGGTCAACGAGGCGGCGGTCGCGGTGTGCAGTCTCGGCTTCGACCGGGCGATCGTCTCGCGCATCGACCACGGCCGCTGGCTCCCGGAAACGGTCTACGTCGGCCGGGACGCGCGGTGGGCGGAGGAGATCCTCGCCGCCGGCCGGGAGAACCCCGTCGTGCTCGACGAGAACGTGCCGGAGTGGGAGATGGTGCGCCGGGGTACGGCGCTGCTGATCTCGGACGCCCAGCAGAACCCGGGTGTGAACCGGCCCATCGCGGAGACCTCCCTGTCCCGGTCCTACGTCGCGGCGCCGATCGTCGCGCACGGCAGCGTGGTCGGGTTCCTCCACGCCGACTGCTACTACCAGAAGCGCAACCTCGACGAGACCGACCGCGAGGTGCTGGCGGCCTTCGGCGAGGGCCTCGGGTACGCCCTCGCCCGCAGCGCCGTCCTGGACCGGCTCAACGCGGTTCGCGTCGACCTCGGCAACCTGGTCAGCGGAGTGACGACCGCGCTGCCCGTGGCGGACTGGTCGCTGCACCGGCCGCTCGATCCGCCGAGCGATCCGCCTGCCTCGAACGGACACGCGTTCCTGCAGACCTTCCTCGCGCCGGGCGAGGACGGCGAGGCCGCGCTGACCCGCCGTGAGGTCGAGGTGCTGCGCCGCATGGCCGAGGGCGACACCAACGCGCGCATCGCGCGGCGCCTGGTGATCTCCGAGGGCACCGTGAAGACCCACGTGAAGCACATCCTCCGCAAGCTCGGCGCCTCCAACCGCGCCGAGGCGGTCTCGCGATGGGTGCAGCTCGAGCGGCAGCAGCGGGTGCCGGGGGAGTAACCCGGAAGGGGGACGGTTCCACCCCCGAGTGCGGATCCCCGGGCCGGGTGCGGATCCCTACGCTCCCGCCATGGCTGACCTGAAGCGGGACCTGGAGCTGGACGTCGACATGGACGTCGACGTGGTGGTGGTCGGGGCCGGCGCGGCCGGACTCGTGACGGCGCGGGAACTGACGGCCCGTGGGCTGACGGTCCGTCTGTTGGAGCGCGAGTCGTACTCCGGGGGACGCATCCGAACGGAGCGGGAGGGCTCCGACCACTACGAGCACGGCGGCATCTTCCACACCGCCGGCTACCGCGCCTTCCGTGCCCTGCTCGGCGAACTCGGTCTGGCCGGCGACGTTGTCGCCCTGCCGACGGCGTTCTCCGCCTGCGTCCGCGTGGCGGAGCAGTGGGAGCACGTCGACTACGGGTCTCTGTGGGGTCCGGTCGCCTTCGGTGCGCTCGGGTGGCGCGACCGGCTGTCCGTCGTGCGCGCGGCGATCCCGGCCCTCCTCGCCAAGCGGGCGGCCTCGCGGGACCTGGGGGACCTGGTCGGACTGGCGCACCTGGACACCCGGGCCGCCTCGGCCGGTCTGACGACGCGAGCGTCGACCTACTTCACCGCGGGCCCCCACGAATTCCTCTGGGGCGTCCCGAGTGAGCAGATCTCCTACGCGATGCTCGCGCTGCAGCTGCACGTCTTCACCGGCGACCTCTGCGAGCTGCGCGGCGGGGCGAGCCGATGGGTCGAGGCGGTCGCGGCTGACCTGGACGTCCGGTACGGCACGGCGGTGGAGCGGGTGGAGGAGGACGGTGCCGGCGTCGTCGTCCGGACGGCGGACGGCGGGTCGCTCCGCGCCCGGGCGGCCGTGCTCGCCTGTCCCGCCGACGTCTCGGCCCGGTTGTGGCCGCAGGCCCCCGCGCCCGTCCGGGAGCACCTGACGCGCACGGTCTACTCGCGCATCGACTTCGTGTACCTCCGGACTCGTGACGCCCTGACCCTGCGGGCGGGCGGGCGGCCGGTGGGCATGGAGGTGATCACCCCGCCGGAGGTGGCCGGCCGGACGGTCGGCGGTGTCTACGTGGCGAACGGCTGGGTGCGCGCGGGCGGGCTGTGGCTCGTCACCGCCGCGAACGGTGCGGGCGCGGCCACGAAGAGCGACGAACAGCTCGCAGACGAACTGCAGAGCGACGTCGAGAAACTGCACCCCGAGATGGTGGGTCAGGTGACGGGGCGTCGGGTCGTACGCCACGACCCGTACACGCCGACGTTCACCGCCGGGTCGGTGCAACGCCTCCGTGCGGCCCGTGCGGCTCTGCCGGGGTCGCGCATCGACCTCGCCGGCGACCACATGACGGCGCCGTGGGTGGAGGGTGCCGTGCGCAGCGGGCAACTCGCTGCGGAGCGCGTCGTCCGCACCCTGCAGGGAACGTAGACCGACTGCCCCGGTGGAGGGAGACATGTCCCCCCAAAGGACCGGGATCTACCCCCTACGGGGGGTGTAGCCCTCGAGGGCCCGCCGAATACTGGCGTTGCTCTCGGGAAACACCTGAGCCTCCGTCAGGTGTGAGTCCGACTCAAGGAGTGAGCATGCGCAGAGCGAAGAAGCACGGTCTGCTCGCGGCCCTTCCCCTCGTCGTCAGCGCGGCGCTGGTGCTGAGCGCGTGCGGCGGCGGTTCCGGCAGCGACGAGAACGCCGCCCAGCAGGAGCCGGCCGCCGCCCTCGACACCGCTGCCGAGGCCGCGCCCGCACCGGACGTCAGTGGGGCCGCGCCGGTCGACACGGGGACCGCGGAGGGAGTGGCGGACGCCGGTCTCGCTCCGGTCGACGCCACCGGCGCCGCCCCCGTCGCCGACGCCGCGAAGTCGGGCTCCAGGGCGAAGACCAATGCGAAGTCCGAGAGCGGGAAGACCAAGGCCGCCACGACCGAGGTCGGGGACACCGCCGGCCTGACGGGCATCGACAACGCCGCGCAGCGGGCGGCGAACGCGAAGATCGCGGCGCAGAAGAACGGCGCCACGGACATGGGCGTCACCAAGGACTCGATCAAGTTGGGCACGGTGTCGATGCACGGCGTCGCCCTCGGCAACCTGATCGTGAACCCGATGCTCAACGGGACGAAGGCGACGTTCGCCTCGATCAACGACCGCGGCGGCGTCCTCGGCCGGCGGCTCTCCCTGGTCGACTGCGACGACGGCCCGGGCGAGGTCTCGCGGTCGAAGGCCTGCATCAAGAAGCTGGTCGGGCAGGACAAGGTCTTCGCGCTGCTCGGCTACCTGAGTTGGGCCAGCGCCTCGGTGCACTCCGACCTCGCGCAGTACCGGCTGCCGGCCGTCGGGACGTGGGCGTACTCCCAGACCGAGTGGCAGGACCCGTACATGTTCCCGACCCACATGTCGATGATCCACGAGGCGATGGCCAACGCGCAGTGGGTGAAGAACGTCGTCAAGCCGAAGACCTACGGCCTGATCTGCCTGACCAGCCCGGAGATGCAGCTCTCCTGCGACGCGGTGAAGAAGGTCCTCGACGCCTCGGGTGCGCAGCTCGTCAAGCGGATGGACGTCGGAATCTCGGAGACGTCGATGTCGGCGCAGGTGCTCGCGATGCGCGCGGCGAACCCGGACACGATCGTGCACTACGTGATCAACCCCGCGACGATCGTCAAGTTCATGGTCGAGGCCGCGCAGCAGGGCTACTACCCGCCGAAGGGGATCTCGGGCAACCACCTCGCGGCCGAGGTCCTGGGCCAGCTGTTCGGCAAGCACCCGGCCGGTCGGTACTGGACGAACACGACCTACAAGCTGTGGGGCTCGGAGTTCATGGCCGTGATGAACAAGTACGCCCGCGGCAACAAGGGTCTGAACCACCACATCGTCCAGGCCAACTACGTCGGCGCCCTGGTCTTCGAGCGGGCGGCCAAGGCCGTGGGTCCGAACCTGACGCGCGAGCGGTTGATGGCGCAGCTGAGCAACGGGGACGTGTACGCCTCGGACGCCTCGCTGGACCAGCGGTTCTCGTACTCCAAGGCCGAACGCGGCGGGTCGCAGGAGAACCAGACCTGGAACCGGAACTACGGGCAGGGCCGCGAGTTCATGTACAAGTACAACACCACGAACACGGCCTCGAACCCCGACGGGTCGCCGAACGGCTGGCAGCCGGACCCGGACCAGTTCATCATCTACACGGACAAGTGACCGACCGCCGAACGACGCGCGTCCCCGCTCTCCGGGCGCGCTGACCAGAGCATCCCCCGTCGTCGTCCCGGCCGCCTCCTCACGGCCGGGACGTCGGCGTTTCGTGATTGCTCCAGTGCCCAAATATCTGACGCTGCAGTATCCTGCGGGCGAGGGCGGAAGCCCGGACGACAGGAGACGCCGTGGCCGAGGATTCCGACGCGATCGGGTGGATGCGCGCGCGGTGGGAGGCCCGTGGGGCGCCGGCTCCCGCTCAGTTCGCCGCCTTGTTCTCGGTGATGCGGGCCGCGGCGTTGATGACCGAGGAGGTCGACCGCGTCCTCAAGGAGCAGGGCCTGACGCGTACCGGCTACATGGTGATGATCACGCTGCAGGCGTCTGACGGGGCGTCACGTCCGCTCGGACAGCTGTCGAAGCGGCTGCTCGTCCACCCGACCACGGTCACGATGGTCATCGACCAGCTCGAGAACGCGGGCCTGGTGGCGCGGCGGCCGCACCCGACGGACCGGCGGACGGTGCTCGCCGAGCTCACTCCCGAGGGGGACGAGACGGCCACCCGCGCGAGCAAGGCGCTGGCGGCCGTAGGGTTCGGCCTGCCCGGTGTCGACGACGCGACCGCCGACCGGATCACCGCGGACCTCCGCGCGGTGCGCCGCGGCCTGGGTGACACCAAGTAGCGCGAGTACCGGGAGTCGGCGTGCACGATCTGACCGGCCGGACCGTCGTCGTCACCGGCGGCAACTCCGGCATCGGGCTCTCCCTCGCGGCCGGAGCGGCGCGCGCCGGGGCGGACGTGGCGATCTGGGGCCGCAACAAGTCCCGGAACGCGGGCGCTGCGGCCATGCTCGCGGTGCACGGACGCCGCGTGCTGCCCGTCCGCTGCGACGTCGGCGACGAGGGCGAGGTCGCGACCGCCATGCAGGAGACGCTGGCCGAGTTCGGCCGGCTCGACTGCTTCTTCGCCAACGCCGGTATGCACGCCGCGGCGCCCATCCAGGACATGGCCTTCGAGGACTGGCGCGAGGTGATGCGCGTGAACCTCGACGGCGCGTTCCTCACCACGCGTGAGGCCGCGCGCGTCTTCATCGAGCAGGGGACCGGTGGCTCGATGGTCGTGGTCTCCTCGACGATCTCGCGCTACGGCGGCGCGGGTCAGGCGTCCTACGCCGCCAGCAAGACCGCGCTGATCGGTCTGGGCCGCACGCTGGCGGTCGAGCTCGCGCGCCACCGGGTCCGGTGCAACATCCTGATCCCGGGCTGGACCCGGACACCGCTGAACGCCCAGGCCCAGGCCAGCGAGAAGTTCATGACCGCGACGACGGCCCGCACGCCGGTGCGACGCTGGGCCGACCCCGAGGAGTTCGAGGCGGTCGCCCCGTTCCTCGCGGACCCCGGCCTGACCTTCCACACCGGCAACGAGATCGTCGTCGACGGCGGCTACACGATCTTCTGATCCGACGCGGCATCACTCCCGAAAGCGCACTACGTCACCCCGATTTGACCTTCGCGGGTGCCATGCTGCGCTTTCGGGAGTCTCGGGGGCCGGGATCACCGCCCGGAGTGGGTCGCCTTCCCGGGGCCGTCGGCCAGGAACGAGGCGACCGCGTTGCGGGTGTCCGCGGTCTCGAACAGGGCGCCGGCGAGGTCGGCCGTGATCGCGGTGGCGGCGGGTGCACCGGCGGAGCAGGCGGTGTCGATCAGGTGCTTGGTCATCGCGTGCGCCCGGGTGGGTCCGTTCGCGAGCCAGCGGGCGACCTCGCGTGCGGTCGCGTCGAAGTTGTCGGCGGGCAGGACGCGGTTCACCACGCCCCACGACTCGAGCGTCGCGGCGTCGTAGCGGTCGCCGGTGTAGACGAACTCCTTCGCCCGCGCCGGGCCGACGCGCAGGGCGAGGCGCTGGGGCCCGCCCATGAACGGGCTGAGGCCGACGATCTGCTCGACCAGGGCGAACTGCGCGCCCTCGGCGGCGAGGAGGAGGTCGCAGGCCAGGGCGAGTTCGAAGCCCCACGTCAGGCAGAGGGCGTGCGCGGCCAGGACCGTCGGGTACGGGAGCGCGGCGATCCGGTCGGCGATGCCGAGGAGTTCGCGCGCGAGGGCGGTGCCGCGTTCGGCGTCCAACCCCGAGAACAGGTGGACGTCGACACCCCCGGTGAACACGCGACCCTCCGCGCGGACCAGGAGTCCACGCGGAGGGTCGGCGTCGAGCGTGTCGAGGGCCGCGACGAACGCGGGCCCCGTCGTGGCGTCCCACAGGTTGAGCGGCGGGTTGGCGATGGTCAGAACGGCCAGCGGCCCGTCCCGCTCGATCCGGAGGGGAGCCATGAGGACTTTCTACCGCGGCGCCATCCGGATCGCGCCGTCGAGGCGGATCGTCTCGCCGTTGAGCATCGGGTTCGACACGATGTGGTCGATCAGGTCGGCGAACTCGGCCGGGTCGCCGAGGCGCGACGGGTGCGGCACCGACTTCTCGAGCGAGGCGATCGCCTCCGGCGGCAGGCTGTCGAACAGCGGGGTCTTGAACAGGCCCGGGGCGACGGTGACGACGCGGATCTTCGTCGAGGCGAGGTCACGCGCGATCGGCAGGGTCATGCCGACGATGCCGCCCTTCGACGCCGAGTACGCGGCCTGGCCGATCTGGCCGTCGAAGGCCGCGACCGAGGCGGTGTTGACGATGACGCCACGCTCGCCGTCGACCTCGTCGTTCTTCGCGATCGCCGCGGCGGCGAGGCGGATGACGTTGAACGTGCCGATCAGGTTGATGGTGATCGTGCGCTCGAAGCTCTCGAGGTCGTGCGGGCCCTCCTTGCCGAGGGTCTTGATCGCGTAGCCCATGCCGGCGCAGTTGATGACCACGCGGAGCGGGGCGAGCGCGCCCGCGGCGTCGACCGCGGCCTGGACGGCCTCGGGGTCACGCACGTCGGCGCCGGCGAAGACCGCACCCTCACCGAGGCTCTTGGCGACGGCCTCGCCGTCGGAGGACGGAAGGTCGACGATCACGACCTTGGCGCCGGACGCGTGCAGCTTCTTGACGGTGGCCAGGCCGAGGCCCGAGGCCCCGCCGGTGACCAGGGCGGAGCTTCCGCTGATGTTCACGTGCTTCTCCTCTGCCAACTACTCGGGGGTAACAGGAGGATGCCACCTCCACGGTCAGCGCTGACCGTTGGGGTCCCGCTCGGCGATCCACCGGCCGATCAGGCCGTTCACGACCTCCGGCTTCTCCAGCTGGAGGAAGTGGCCGGCGTCGTCGACCGCGACGGCGCGGCTGCCGGGCGGCAGGTGCGGCTCGGCGAGCGGCAGGAGCTCGACGCGCATGCAGCCGTCGTCGACCCCGTGCAGGTACAGCAGCGGCGCGCCGAGCGGGGCGATGCCGGTCCGGATCGCGCCCGGGCGCAGGTTGTCCCGGTAGTAGCGGAGCGCGGCGCGGCGGTTCTCCGGTCGCTGCAGCGCCGTCAGTGCGGTCTCGGCGTCGCCGCGGCCGGCGAACCCGGGGGACCAGTCGCGCCAGAGCTTCGGGATCAAGCGGTCCAGGGAGCGCTCCGCGATCCCGGGCAGCTGGTTGAACGCGGTGTACCAACTCCGGCGCAACTGGCCCAGGCCGATGGTCAGCGTCGCGCGCCGGCGGAACGGGGCGATCACGGCGGCCGTCGGCGGAACCGCGAGCGTGACGTACCGCGCGAACGTCGCCGGCGCGGCCTGGGTGACGGCGTAGGTGACGACCGCGCCCCAGTCGTGGCCGACCAGCGCCGCCCGTGTGTCCCCGCCGAGCGCGGCGTGCAGCGCGAGCACGTCCTGAGCGATGGCCGGCGCCGAATAGTCGTCGTCGGGCGCGAGGTCGGTCGGCGCGTAGCCGCGGAGGAACGGCGCGACCACGCGGCGGCCGCGCGCGGCCAGGTACGGGCCGAGCTCCCGCCAGGTCCACGGGGTGTCGGGGAACCCGTGCAGGCACAGGACGAGCGGATCGTCCGGGCGGCCCCAAACCAGCACCTCGAACGCCAGACCGTTCGCGGAGACCCGCAGTCGCTCGGGGTTCACCGTCGACTCCCGTGCCGGATCAGCCGGACTTCGTGAGCGCGAGGGCAGCGGCGAGCAGGCGCGGGTTCGCCGTGTCCAGGCACGCGAAGAACGGGTCGTCCGTGGTTCCGGCGAGGTGGCGGGTGTAGCTGGCCTCGAGCAGGAGCGCCATCTTCCACATCGCGAGGACCTGGTACCAGCGCAGATCGTCCATCGTGAGCTTCTGCTGCGTCAGCTCGGCGTAGATCTCGACGAGGCCGGCGCGGTCCGGGAAGCCCTCGCCGAGGGTGACCTCGCCGAGCAGCTCCGAGAAGACCGCGGCGGTCTCGGGGGAGTCCGGCCAGAAGGAGAGGAGGAATCCGAGATCGGCGAGGGGGTCGCCGATCGTCGCCATCTCCCAGTCCAGGACGCAGGTGACCCTGCTGGTCTCGGGGTCGACGAGGACGTTGTCGAGCTTGAAGTCGCCGTGGACGAGCGTGGAGGCCCGCTCCTCGGGCTGGTTCGCGAACAGCCACTCGCGGATCGGCGGCTCGTCGGCGAGGGGACGGACGCCCTTGGCGACGAATTCGTCCCGCTGGCCGGACCACCGCTTCAGCTGACGCGACAGATACCCGCCGGCGCGGCCGAGCTTGGCGGCCTCGAACGGCTCGATCGGCAGCGCGTGCAGCTCGGCGAGCGCGCTGACGAGCTCCCGGCCGACCGTCGCGCGCTTCTCCGGGCTGTCCAGCCATGGCGGCGCCTCGGTCCGGATGGCCTCGCCGGGCAGGCGCGTCATGACGTAGGCGGGTCCGATGCCGGCGGCGTCCCCGGTCTCGGCGATCGCGACGACCCGCGGCGTGCGGGTCGAGCCGACGTCGGCGAGCACCGTCAGCAGGCGTGCCTCGCGCAGCACATCGTGCGCGGACGCCGCGTACTCGCCCATCGGCGGGCGGCGCAGGATGTAGCGGTCCTCGCCCCGGCGCAGGGCGAACACGAGGTTCGAGTGCCCCGCGACGAGGGGCTCCAGCTCGATCGGCCCGTCCCCGGGCAGCACGCCGGGCAGCCAGGCGAGCACCTTCTCGGTCCACGCGGCGGTCAGGGCTGACGGATCGCTCATGGGATGCATGTATACCGACAGTCGGGGGGCTCCGCCTCCCGACCTCCCCCCGACGACCCCGACAGTCGGGGGGCTCCGCCTCCCGACCTCCCCCCGACCTCCCCCCGACGACCCCCCGGGGGATGCGCCCGACAACCGGCGGTCGGAGCCGAGGTGCGCCGAGTGTGCACTTGAGCACCGGTGCGGGCGGTGGGGTCGGGGCCGAGGTGCGCCGAGTGCGCAGATCGGCCCCGCCGGACCAGGTAGTCGCGTCACAAATACTCGACAACTAGACTATTGAGCCGTAGCGTTTGTGGACCGGAGTCGAGTGCGAGGGACCGCGTGAGCGTCGAGACAGCAAAACCAGCCGAGAAGCAAGCCCAGATGCCGCAGGCGGTCATCACCGACGAGATGATCGCCTCGATGCAGGCGAAGGTCGGCGCGAACCTGCGGATCGACCACTCGGTGAACAACGAACTGGCCTCGCGGATCGCGGTAACCAAGTTCGTCGGCGGGATCGGCGACATCAACCCGCTGTGGACCGACGCCGAGCACGCCACGGCCTCGCCGTACGGCGCGCCCGTGGCCCCGCCGAGCTTCATCATCGGCTGCTTCTCCGGCATCCAGTTCGGCTGGCCGGGGCTGGGGTCGTTCCACTCGGAGTCGACGCTGACCTTCCACCGCCCGGTCTACTGGGGCGACGTGGTCGACGCGTCCTGCGTGTACACCGGCTTCGACGGTCCGTCGCCGAGCAGCTTCGCCGGCCGCACGGTGACCGACAAGTTCTGCAACAGCTACCACAACCAGCACGGCGAGCTGATCGCGACGATCGAATGGAACGTCATCAACTTCGAGCGGGGCAGCGCCTCGCAGAAGCAGAAGTCCACGAACGCGAAGCCGCAGCCGCAGCTGCCGCACCCGTGGGCCGAGGAGGAGATCGCCGAGATCGAGGCGCAGGTCCTCGCCGAGCGCCCGCGTGGTGCGGAACCCCGCTACTGGGACGATGTGACGGAAGGTCAGGAACTCGACGTCGTCACCAAGGGCCCGATCGGGCTCACCGACGAGATCGCCTTCGTCGCCGGCGGCGGCACGCCGATCCCGCGGCTGAAGGCCCACGCCGCCGCGCTGCACGACTACGCCGCCCACCCCGCGTGGGCGTTCCGCGACCCGATCACGGGCGCCAAGGAGCCGATCTACTCGGTCCACTACAACTACCAGGCGGCGCGGGCGATGAGCGTCGCGTTCCAGTACGACGTCGGGTTCCAGCGCCAGTGCTGGCAGCTGCACCACCTCACGCACTGGTCCGGCGACCACGCCTGGATCAAGTCGGCGCACTCGGAGTACCGGAAGTTCGTGTACCTCTCCGACGTCGTCCGGCTGACCGGCACGATCACCGGCAAGCGGGTCGACGAGGACGGCGACCACGTCGTCGACATTCGGACCGCTGCCGTGAACCAGCGCGGCGAGACCGTGATGCCGGGCTGGGCCGTCGTGGCCCTGCCGGTGCGTGGCGAGGACGGCTCCCCGGCGGGGCGCCGGGCCCGGGCATGAGCGAGCGACCCTCCCTCGAGGAGTTCACTGCGGCGGCGCGGGCCTGGCTGGCCGAGCGTTACCCCGTCGCGGCGGCCGACACCGGCAAGCGCCGCTTCGTGTGGGGCGAGGGCAGCGACGAGATCCGCGTGTTCGCCGAGCCGGACCCCAGTTCGGAGGCGGACGCCGTCGACGCCATCCGGGCGTGGCGGGCGGGCCTGTGGGAGGCCGGCTACGGCTGGATCACCGGCCCGACCGAGTACGGCGGGGCCGGGCTCCCGGCGGCGTACCAGCGTGCCTTCGAGCAGGTCAGCCGGCAGTTCGACGTCCCCGGCGACGCGTCGCTGACCATCGGGCTCGGGATGATCGCGCCGACGATCCTTCAGCACGGCACGGAGGAGCAGAAGCAGCGCTACCTGCCGGCGCTCTACCGCGGCGAGAAGATCGCCTGCCAGCTGTTCAGTGAGCCCGGGGCCGGGTCCGACCTGGCCTCGATCAGCACGCGGGCGGTGCGGGACGGCGACGTCTGGCGGATCAGCGGGCAGAAGGTGTGGACCTCGGGTGCCCACCTCTCCGACATCGGCGAGATCATCTGCCGCACGTCGCCCGAGCCGCGGCACAAGAATCTGACGGCCTTTCTGGTCGACATGCATGCTCCCGGCGTGACCGTCCGTCCGCTGCGGCAGATGACCGGCGGCGCGGCGTTCAACGAGGTCTTCCTCGACGACGTCGTGGTGCCGGACACCGACCGGCTCGGCGAGGTCGGCGAGGGCTGGACAATCGCGATCACGACGCTCGCCAACGAACGCAACTCGCTCGGCAGCAGCTCGTTCGGCGGGGTCGGGATCCTCTCGACCGACCGGCTGGCCGGGCTGGTCCGGCACCAGGGGCTCGACGACGACCCGGCGGTGCGACAGCAGTTCGGCGAGGTCGTCTCGCACCTGCGCGCGGCGCGGTACGTCAACGAGGTGGTCGGGGCCCAGGCCCGGGCCGGTCGTCCGCCCGGCGCCGAGATCGGGCTGAGCAAGATCGCGCTGTCGGACAATCTGCGCCGGCTCGGCGACTTCGTCTCCGAACTGCTCGGCCCCGAGGTCGCGGCCGACACCGGGGAGTGGGGGACCTACGCCTGGTCGAGCCTCGTGCTCGGCGCCCCGGGCTTCCGGCTCGGCGGCGGGACCGACGAGATCCTCAAGAACACCGTCGCGCAGCGTGTGCTCGGCCTACCCCGGCCCAGCTGACCGAGACCGGAACGTCGGCGACGACCTGAGGGAGCATCAGATGACTGCCGAGCTCGTGCCCAGCGAGGACGAGCGCGCCCTGGCCGAGACCGTGCGCGACGTCCTGACCGACCTGTCGCCGATCGCGCAGGTTCGCGCGGACTTCGACTCCGAGGCCGGCTACGCCGCCACGGCGTGGAAGGCCCTGGCCGGCGACGTCGGGCTGTGCGGCCTGCTCGTCCCCGAGCAGCACGGTGGGTTGGGGCTGAGCTGGTCGGCGGCGAATGTCGTCCACCACGAGCTCGGCCGCGCCCTGTATCCGGGCCCGTTCCTGGCCACGTCGCTGGCGACCACCGCTCTGCTGGCGGCCGGGGCCGAGGCGGCCGTTCCGTCCGTCGCGGCGGGCGAGACCGTGGCGACGGTCGCGCTCGCCGACCGGCGCGGGAACTGGACCGGCGAGGGCGTGACGGCGACCGAGTCCGGCGGCGCCTGGCGGCTGACCGGCCGCCGGTGGCACGTGATCGCGGGTTCCGCGGCCGACCTCGTCGTCGTGCTCGCGCGTACCCCGGCCGGAGACGCCCTGTTCGTCGTCGAGCCCGGTGCCGCGGGCCGCACGTCCGCGCCCATGACCGGCATGGATCTGACGCGCCGTCTGGCGACGCTCGACCTCGCCGAGACCCCGGCAACACTGCTGGGGGAGCCCGGCGGCGCCGCGCCGCTGCTCGCGGTGGTCGGGCGGCACCTGCGGCTGGCCCTGGCCGCCGAGGCCGCGGGCGGGCTGGACTGGTGCGCGGGCACGTGCGTCGAGTACGCGAAGACCCGGCAGCAGTTCGGCCGCATCATCGGCTCGTACCAGGCCGTCGCGCACGCCTGCGTCGAGCTCTACGGGGCCGCGCGCTCCGCGCACGCCGCGGCGCGCTGGGCGGCCGTCGCGGCCGAGAACGGGGCGGGCGAGGCCGACCTCGCGAGTCACGTGGCCGCGCTGCGGGCGGGGGAGGACTACCGCGTCCAGACCGAGGCGGGCGTGCACCTGCTCGGCGGCATCGGCTTCACCTGGGAGCACGACATGCACCTGTACTACCGGCGCGCCCGAGCCGCCGGCACCCTCGTCGGGGGCGCTGCTGCCCACCGACTCGCCGTGGCGGACCTCGCGGGCCTTTGAGGGCCAGACTTCGGGGCCAAGAGCCCGTCAACCCGCCGCGCCGAGCGTGGCGCAAGCGGGAAAAAGTACCCCCAGGTCCCCCGTCCGGGTGACAAATACCCATTTCGGGCGATGTGACCCAGCGCACGCGAAGGCCAAGATTTTCTCAGCCACTTTCTTCGGATCTCCAGGCGGTCGGAGCCCGGAGTGGCGGCGTCCCGATGCGTGCGTGAGCGCGCGCCATTCACCCTGAGGAGATTCAGGTGCGGAGAGCGAAGAAGCATGGTCTGCTCGCCGTCCTACCCATCGTCGTGAGTTCGGCATTGATTCTCAGTGCCTGCGGCGGCGGTAGTGACGACGCGGACAACGCAGCACAACAGGACCCCGGCGCGGTTGCGGCCGACGTCGGGGCGGCGCCGGCCGATGCGTCCGGTGCGGCCACGGGCACGACCGACGCCCCCGCCGGCGCTGCCCCGGTCGCCGAGGGCGCCACGGGCGCAGCCCCGGTCACGGGTGACGCGGGCGCGGCCCCCGTCGCCGGCCAGAACAAGGGCCAGAAGGGCGCAGCGGCCAAGACCGGCACCAAGGGTTCGGCCGGTGCCAAGACGGCGAAGGCGGCCGACCTCAAGGGTCTGACGGCCATCGACACCGAGGCCCAGCGTGCGGAGAACGAGCGCATCGCGGCGTCCAAGAACGGTGCCACGGACATGGGCATCACCAAGGACAGCATCAAGATGGGCACCGTGACGATGCACGGCATCGCGCTCGGGAACCTGCTCGCCACCCCGCTGGTCAACGGCATCAAGGCCACCATGGCCTCGGTGAACGACCGCGGCGGCGTCCTCGGTCGCCGGATGTCCCTCGTCGACTGCGACGACGGTCCGGGTGAGGTCTCGCGCTCGAAGGCCTGCATCAAGAAGCTGGTCGGCCAGGACAAGGTCTTCGCCTTCCTGAGCTACTCCAGCTGGGCCTCGGCGTCGATCCACTCGGACCTGGCGCAGTACAAGATTCCGGCCATCGGTACCTGGGCGTACTCCCAGACCGAGTGGCAGGACCCGTACATGTTCCCGACCCACATGTCGATGATCCACGAGGCGATGGCCAACGCTCAGTGGGTCAAGAACGTCATCAAGCCGAAGACCTACGGCCTGGTCTGCCTGACCAGCCCGGAGATGCAGCTCTCGTGCAACGAGGTGCAGCGCATCCTCGACGACAGCGGCGCGAAGATGGTCAAGAAAATCGACGTGGGCATCTCGGAGACCTCGATGTCGGCGCAGATCCTCTCGATGCGCGCGGCGAACCCGGACCACATCGTCCACTACGTCATCAACCCCGCGACGATGACGAAGTTCATGGTCGAGGCCGCGCAGCAGGGCTACTACCCGCCCAAGGGCATCTCGGGTAACCACCTCGCGACGGAGATCCTGGGCTCGCTGTTCGGCAAGCACCCGGTCAACCGGTACTGGACGAACACGACCTACAAGCTGTGGGGCGCCGAGTTCATGGCGACCATGAACAAGTACGCCCGCGGCAACAAGGGTCTGAACCACCACATCGTCCAGGCCAGCTACGTCGGCGTCCTCGTCTTCGAGCGCGCCGCCAAGGCGGTCGGCCCGAACCTGACCCGTGAGCGCCTGATGGCCCAGCTCGGCAACGGCGACATCTACGCCGCCGACGCCTCGCTCGACCAGCGGTTCTCGTGGAGCAAGGCCGAGCGTGGTGGCAGTGGCACGGACCAGACCTGGAACCCGGAGAACGGCCAGGGTCACGAGTACATGTACAAGTACACGTCGACCAACACCGTCTCCAACCCGGACGGTTCCCCGTCGGGCTTCCAGCCGGACCCCGACCAGTTCCACATCTACACCGGCAAGTGATCGATCGCCGGTGATCCCGGCGTAGCAGCTCCGCACAACCCGGGGCGGGCACCGATTCGGTGCCCGCCCCGGTCGCGTGTGAGGCGCCGACGAGGAGGCGTGGGGAAGCGCGCGCCGACGAGGGCGCGTAGGGGGCCCGCTGCGGGCGCCGGAGGGCCGGTTCGGTCAGCCGGCGAGGAAGAGCGGGGTCGACTGCTGCTGGGCCGCCTCGTGCTCCTGCACGACCTGCATCAGCATGTCGAGCGGGACCGTCGTGAGTCGGCGGCGCTCGATGTCGGCGACGATCGCCGGCCACTGGTCCGGGTGGGAACGCAGATAGCGGCGAATGACCTGACTTGGCTCACGCCCGGGGTCTGAGCGGTGGCGCGGTTGGCTGACCTGCGGGTTCGTTCGTGGGAGCCGCAGAATTTGTGCACTAAGGCGGGCTTCTAGGCTCGCTGGATGGCCTACGTGCGGACGGTGAAGACGGCGTCCGGGGCCACCGCGGTGCAGATCGTGCACTCCTCGCGGCGGGGGTCGCGGGACATCGAGCACGTCGGTTCCGCGCATGATGACGCGCAGCTCGAAGCGCTCAAGGTCGCGGCGGCCGCGCGCCTGGCGGGCGGGCAGTCCGAGCTGGATCTGGGCAGCGCGTTGGCGGGCGAGGCCGGGACCGCGCAGCGGCCGCTGGAGATCGCCGGCTCGCGGATGGGGCATCTGTGGGACGCGCTGAACCGGGCCTTCGACGCCCTGGGCTTTCCCGCAGCCACCGGTGGGGACGAGGTGTTCCGTGACCTGGTGCTGGCCCGGATTATCGAGCCCACTTCCAAACAGGACGCGCTGCGGGTCCTGGACGAGGTCGGGGTGCCCTCGGCGTCCTACGCCACCCTCAAGCGTCGCCTGCCGGAGTACGCGAAGGACTCCTGGCGCGACGGGCTCGCGGCGGCCTGCGCGAAACACGCGGCACTGGGGCCGGCTTCGTTGGTCCTCTACGACGTGTCCACGCTGCACTTCGAGGTCGACGCCGGTGACGGGTTCCGTGAGCCGGGGTTCTCCAAGGAACGCCGCCTGGATCCGCAGATCACCATCGGGCTGCTCACCGACGCGAGCGGGTTCCCGCTGATGCTGGAGGCCTTCGAGGGGAACAAGGCCGAGACGCACACGATGTTGCCGGTGATCACCGCGTTCATGACGGCCCATCAGATCAAAGACGTGATCGTCGTCGCGGACGCCGGGATGATTTCCGCGGCCAACCAGCTCGGGATCGAGGCCGCGGGCCTGTCCTTCATCCTCGGCACCCGCATCCCCGACATCCCTTACGTGGTCAGCCAATGGCGCCGGCAGAACCCCGACGCCGAGATCCCAGACGGGCACGTGTTCACCCAGCCCTGGCCGGCCAGCTCATTGGAGAAGGAGCGCGGCCGCCGGGACCAGACGATCTACTACCAGTACAGGGCCGACCGCGCCCGGCGCAGCCTGCGCGGGATCGATCAGCAGGTGGCCAAGGCCGAGAACGCTGTCGCCGGGAAGGCCTCGGTGAAGCGGAACCGGTTCATCACCTTGACCGGAGCGAGCAAGAGCGTGAACCGGGACCTGGATGCCAAGGTCCGCGCTCTGGCCGGGATAAAGGGCTACACCACCAACATCACCAACCCGTCCCCGGAGTTCGTGATCGGCGCCTACCACCAGCTCTGGCGGATCGAGAAGTCCTTCCGGATGTCCAAGCACGACCTGCGGGCCCGCCCGATCTACCACCACAAGCGCGAGTCCATCGACGCGCACCTGGCCATCGTCTTCGCCGCCCTGGCCGTCACCCGGCTCATCGAGGCCCGCACCGGCTGGTCGATCAAGAAGTTCGTCCAGACCGCCCGGCGCTACCGCACCGTCCAGATCCGCGCCGGCCAACACCTGCTCACCGCCGAAGACCCGCTCCCGGCCGACCTACGCAATGCCCTCGCTCAAATCGTCTGATCCGAGGTGCGCACTAATTTGAGCCAACTCGGGTAGCAGCTCCGCACAACCCGGGGCGGGCACCGATTCGGTGCCCGCCCCGGTCGCGTGTGAGGCGCCGACGAGGAGGCGTGGGGAAGCGCGCGCCGACGAGGGCGCGTAGGGGGCCCGCTGCGGGCGCCGGAGGGCCGGTTCGGTCAGCCGGCGAGGAAGAGCGGGGTCGACTGCTGCTGGGCCGCCTCGTGCTCCTGCACGACCTGCATCAGCATGTCGAGCGGAACCGTCGTGAGACGACGGCGCTCGACGTCGGCGACGATCGCCGGCCACTGCTCGGGGTGCGAACGCAGATAGCGGCGAATGAACGCGGTGACGCTCCGGCGCAATTGCCGCAGAGCGACCGCGTGCCACTCCTCGGTCGGGTGCAATTCCTCGAGCCGCTCGAGGATGTCGAGGCGCTGCGTGACGTTGAAGTCGTAGGACGGCGACTGACGCGACATCGACCCGGGGACGACGGCGCGGTAGTAGGTCGCGTTCGCGTCCAACGGACAAATGCGGATCTTCAGCGGGTGCCGCATGAAGAAGCGGATGTAGAAGGCGATGTCCTCGCCGTTCCGCAGTTCGGGGTCGAATCCGACCTCGCGCGCCAGGGCGGTCGGCATCATCTTGCCGACGCTGTAGGTCAGGGCGACCGGAATTTCGCTGATGTGCAGGGTGCGGCCCGCGAGTTCGAGCTGCCGCGACATGCGTGTGTCGAAGTTCGGGGCGACGCCGTTGCCGTGGACGTCCGCGAGGTGCGCGAGGCCGACCGTGTCCGGGGCGCTGCAGGTCAGCAGCCCCGCCAGGTAGCCCGGCGAGACGGTGTCGTCGTCGTCCACGAAGGTGACGTAGCGGCCGCGGGCCATCGCCATACCGGCGTTCCGGGCGCGGCCGAGTCCGAGGGCCGAGTACGCCAGGTGGCGAATGATCAGATCCGGGTGTTCTTCACGGATCTCGTTGATGACCTTGATCGTGTGATGCCGCGAACCGTTGAGCACGACGACGATCTCGAAACGCGACTTCGCCAACGTCTGCGCGGCCAGAGCGCGCAACATGCCGCCGATCTTGGTGGCGCCTTGATAGCTGCCAATGATCACAGAAACGTCGAGTTCGTCTGCAGAAACCCGATCGTTATGATCGAATAGCGGGAGAGCGCGGGAGATCAATTCGATACCTCCCTCACTCTGGGCCGCCCTTCTGACGGCAATACCGGCCGAATACTAGCGTGAAAAGGCTCCGGATCCCGATCCGCTAATCTGTCGGGATGCTCACAGCGCTACCCACTTCCGCGTGACGGCAATCCCGTCCGCCGTGCGCACCCTTCCTTCCCTGCCGGGCCGAGCGCTGGTCATCGCGCCGACGATCGAGCGTGCCGCCGCGTTCGCCATGGGGTTCGACGACGTCGTCGCCGCCACCCCGGACGAGTTGAGTGACGTTCTTGCTACGGAATGTCACGACTTGTCCGTGGTGGGTATTGCCGGCTTTCCAGCCCGTGGGGGGCAGTTGGCGGGCATCGTCCGGCACGTCCTGGACGGGTGCCCTGGCAATGTCGAGATTGTCCTGGATGTCGCGGGTTCGCTCCAGACACAATTGAGCGACAACAGCGACGCGCTCCGTGGCCTAACCGTTATCGAGGGCCTTACCGTCGCCGGCGTGCCGTGCCTGCGCTTCGAGCGGGCGCCGCTGCGGGAGTCGGTCCCGGACGTGAGCGCCCTGCTGGCCGAGGTCGACGTGCCGGCGGTCCCCGCGGCCACGATGCTGGAGCTGCGGGCGGAGGTCGCGCACCTGCGGTCCGCCCTGGCGTCCGCCCAGGAGCAGTTGCGCGCCCACGAGGCGGTGAGCAGCTCCCCGGCACCCCCGGCCCGGGACGGGATCCTCAGCCGCGGTGGCCGGATGCTGTTGGCCTGCGCCGGGGCGATCGTCGTCGTCGCGGCGCTGGTGCTCGCCGTCAGTGAGGCCTCGTTCGTCGAGGTGGTGGTGTCCGCCGTGGGCGCCCTGGTCCTGCTGCAGCTCGTCTACGGCTGGCGCGGTGTCGAGCGCGGCCGCTCGAACACCGCCAAGCTCGCCCAGGAGATGCTCACCGTCCGCCAGCAGATGACCGAACTGCAGAAGGTGATCGGCGGGCTCAACGCGCGCCTGCAGCAGATGGAGAACAACCTCGCCGTCGCGACCGCCACCTCGGCGGACACCGCGCACGCGGTCGCCACGGTGCAGGAGCGGCTGCGCGGCGGGCTGCCGCCGTTCGGGAACTGAAGTCCGGGAACTGCCTCGGCCGATCCGGGGGCCCGGTGCCCTAGCATCCACTGCGATGAGCGCCTGGGTGGGTCGAGACGTCCTCGTGACGGGTGGTTGCGGGTTCATCGGCTCGCACCTGGTGGAGGCACTCCTGGCGGAGGGCGCGCGGGTCCGGGTTCTCGACCTGTACAACGCGGCGAACTCGCGGGGGTTCCTCGAGGGGCTGTCCCACCCGGACCTGGACATCCGGCTCGGTGACGTCTCCGACCAGGAGTTCACGCGGGACGTGGTGGCCGGGTGCGACACGGTCTTCCACCTCGCCGCGCTGATCGGGATTCCCTACTCGTACGTGGCTCCCGGCCACTATGTTCGGGTCAACGTCGGCGGCACGCTGGCGGTGCTCGAGGCCGTCCGACGCGAAGGGGTGCGACGGTTGATCCACACCTCCACCTCCGAGACGTACGGCACCGCGCAGTACACGCCGATCGACGAGAAGCACCCCGCTGTCGCGCAGTCGCCGTATGCGGCGACCAAGGTGGCCGCGGACCAGCTCGCCGGCAGCTACCACCGCTCGTTCGACGTGCCGGTCGTGACCATCCGTCCGTTCAACACCTTCGGGCCGCGGCAGTCGATGCGCGCGGTGCTCCCGACGGTGATGGCGCAGGCGTTGTACGCCGACGAGGTCAAGGTCGGCTCGGTCGAGCCGCGGCGCGACATGACGTACGTGTCCGACACCGTCAACGGCTTCCTGCTGGCCGGGGCGGCGGAGGGCCTGGAGGGCGAGGTCTACAACCTCGGCACCGGCGTCGCCCACAGCGTGGGCGAGATGATCGAGATGGTGTTCGAGGTGACGGGGGAGCGGAAGCCGGTCCGGACCGACAGCGAGCGGGTCCGCCCTGAGCGCAGTGAGGTCGACGAGCTGCTGTCCGACTTCAGCCGGGCCCGGGACGCGTTCGGCTTCACCCCGCAGGTGTCGTTCCTGGAGGGGCTGCGCCGGCTGCGCGACCACGTTGCGGAGAGCCGGCCCACCGACCCGACGAGCTACACGGTCTGACGATGCGTGCCTTCGTCCTGGCCGGCGGCCTCGGTAACCGCCTGCGTCCGCTCACCATCGTCATCCCGAAGCCGCTCGTGCCCGTCGGGGAGTTCTCGATCATCGAGATCCTCGCGAAGCAACTGGCTGCGCAGGGCTTCGACCGCATGACGATCGCCGTGGGGCACCTCGCCTCGCTGATCCACGCGTACTGCGGTGACGGCAAGGCGTGGGGGATCGAGATCGACTACGTGCACGAGGACGAGCCGCTCGGCACGGCCGGCTGCCTCTCGCTCGTCGAGGACCTCACCGACGACCGTGTGCTCGTGCTCAACGGCGACATCCTCACCAACGTGGACTTCGCCGAGGCCTACCGCGCCCACGACCCCGCCGACGGCGCGACGATCTTCGCGAACCAGCGGTCGGTGGCCGTCGACTACGGCGTGCTCGAGAGCGACGGCGACGGTTATCTCGCCGAGTACATCGAGAAGCCGAAGCTCTCCTACGCGGTGAGCATGGGCATCTACGTCATCTCGGCGGACGTCATCTCCGGGTTCGTCCCGCCGGGGCAGCGCCTCGACATGCCGGATCTGATGCGGGCTCTGATGAAGTCCGGGCGGCGCGTCCGGGTGGTCCCGAGTGACGCGTACTGGCTCGATCTCGGCGCGATGGACGACCTGAACGCGGCGACGGAACGCTTCAACGAGGATCCCTCGTTCTTCCTGCCGTGAGAGTGCTCGTGACCGGCGCGGGCGGGATGCTCGGCCGGCACCTGGTTCCCGTGCTGCGGCAGCACGGCCACGAGGTGGTGGCCGCCGACCGTTCGGACGGTGACCTGGGCGAACCGACCGCCGCCCGGCGGGTGGTGCGGGACGCCGCGCCCGACGCCGTCGTCCATCTCGCGGGTGGGCCGGGCGAACGGCCGGAGGAGATGCGCTACGCGAACGTCGACACCGTGCGGAACGTGCTCACCGCGGCCGGGGAGACGGGGCGTCCGCACGTCGTCGTGATCGGCTCGGCGGCGGAGTACGGCGACGGGGAGCCGGCGGGCGGGCTGATCGGGGAGGACGCCCCGCTGCGCCCGGTGACCGAGTACGGCCGGGCGAAGGTGGCGGCGACCGTGCTCGCGACCGACCTCGCGCAGAGTCTCGGGATCCCGCTGACGGTCGCGCGGCCTTTCAACGTGGTCGGGGCCCGGCCGCCGGCCCGCACCCCGCTGGGGAACCTGAGTGCCCAGTTGCTCGCGCAGGACGGCCCGGAGCGACTCGTACGCTGCGGACGCCTGGACGTGGTCCGCGACTTCGTGCCGGCGACCTTCGTGGCTGAGGCGCTCACGGCGCTCGTCGAGGGTCGTCACCTCGGCGTCGTCAACGTCTGCTCGGGGATCGGGACGACTCCCGGCGAGGTCCTGGCGGCGATGGGCGCCGTGCTGGGGGTCGAGGTCCGGGTGGAGCCTGTGCCCGAACTCGTGGCCCTGCCGGCCGCGGACCGGGTCGTCGGGGACCCGGGTCGACTGGCTGCCCTCGGCGTGCGCTGCCGGCCGACGAGCCGCGACCTGGCGGAGCTGTGCCTCGGAGGCGGGCAGGCCTAGCGCGCGACCCAGGGGTGCGGGAGCGCGTCCAGCTGGGGCGGCGGCGCGAACCCGGCGGTCCGGGGGACCTCGGCGTCGAGCCAGAACTGCGAGCCGGTCGCCGGCGTCCAGGTGTGCCCCTGGCCGCGGTAGTACAGGAAGCCGAGGTCGTGGATGCCGTAGATCCAGCCGCCGGACTCACGGACGGCCCGGATCAGGTGGGCGTCCTCCCCGACGGGGACCGCGGGCCAGCCGCCCAGAGCCGTGAGGTCGTCGCGGGCGAGCAGCATCGTGCCGCCGTGGACCCAGGTGGCGGCGGCCTCGGTCGGGTTCTTGGTCCAACGGAGCGTGGCGTCGGCGTCGGCGACGTAGAGGTGGTAACCGCTCGAGCCGACCAACGTCGCGCCGCTGTGGGCGTGGGCCTGCACCAGGTCGGTGACGTGGTGGACGCCGTACCAGTCGTCGTCGTCCATCTTGGTGACGAGGCGCCCGCTGCAGCGTTCGAGCCCGGCCTGCAGGGCGCGCCCGAAGACGACGTCCGCGGGGACCTCGACCACGGTCAGCGGCCGGCTGAGCGACGCGGTCGCCGTGGTGACCGCCGGGTCGTCCGCGGCCGCGCCGTGCAGGACGAGGATCACCTCGAGGCGCGGATGGTCCTGGCGCTCGACCTGCGCCAGCGCGAACGACAGCAGTTCGGGGCGGCGGGTCGCCAGCACGACGCTGACGGTGGGCCCGGCGTCGCCGGTGCGGGTCCGCCAGTAGGCGTCGGGGGAGAAGCGCCCGAGCGCGGTGCGGCGGGTCGACACGGACCAGGCCTCGCGGGCGAGCGGATCCTCGAGCTGGCTCGGCGTCAGATCGCGCAGCCGGGCGGCGAGGTCGGGCCCGAGTTCCTCGTCGAGGTCGGCCGTCAGGTCGGGGGCGCAGACCGGGACGCCCGCGCAGCTCAGCTGGGAAAGCACGCGGGACAGACCGGGTGCGGAGACGTCGGCGACGCGGACGGCGGCGAACTCCCGCAGCGACCGGATGTGATTTTCCGTCAGACCGACCAGAGGGTCGAGTGCACCGAGAGTTCCGGTCGGGCCCTGCAGGAGCAGGCCCTCCGGGGTCGCGACGACGTCGGCGAACCCGGCAGCGTCGGCCCGGAACCCGGCGGGGGAGCAGAACGCCGTGTCGACCGGCGGCAGGCCGGCGCGCTCCGGGCCCAGCACGAGGTCCGGCGCCGGGAGCGGGTCGGCCGCATCGGCCTCGCGGGCCACCGGGACGTGGGGGAGCCCGAGAGTCCAGGACAGGGCCCCCGGGTCGGTGACGGCGGCGCGGAGACCCGGTGCGCCGTGGCGGCGGCCGATCTCCTCGACCGGGGACAGACAGGCTCGGACGAGGGTGGCGACCGCCGCCGGCTTCGTGAGCTCGACCTCGATCTGGAGCGGTTTGCGGGTCAGCCGGGTGCTCGCGACCGCCCGGTTGCCGACGAGCGCCGGCGGCCGGAGGGCCCGGGGCCGGTCGGTCCGCGTCACGGTGAGGCGCAGCCGGGGAGTGCGGCCGGCGTGAGCGAGCCAGGGGAGCGCCCGGCGGAGCTCGGTCAGGGACCCGGCGCGAACCTCGACCTCGGCCCAGTCCTGGGCGTGCCCCGGGCCGAGGGTGTTGAGGTCGACAGCCGTCCAGCCGTCGGTGGCCGGGGTTGCCGTCCCCGCGCTGACCAGCAGTTTCGGGCCGGCGGACGGGGTAGCCGCCGGGTCGACCGGCGGGGCGGACCGTCGGACCTTGTCCGCCACGGAGCGGAACCGGGCCATGGGGCAAACCCTAGGGCACCGGACCCCTCCGGACGGGCACAGCGGGACTCGTCCGGACGGTTGGACATCCCACCCATGTGGGTCATTTCGGGCCGCTGCGCTGGCGCGGACGGCCCAGGCTTGTCACAGTCGAGGAAAGGCGTCTTTCACCGGGCGTCCTTCGTAGTCTGTGACCGCACCGGGGGAGCCCCGGTTCTGCTCCGAAAGGGCCCCCTGTCATGAAGCGATCTCTGGTCGGTGCCTCCACCGCCGGTGCCCTGGCGATCACCGGCGCCCTGTCCCTGGCGACCGTCGGTGGCGCCTCCGCCGGCGAGACCGCGCCGCAGCAGCAGGAGTCCGTGACCGTCAAGGCCGCGGAGAGTGCGGCCGTCCAGACGTCGGCGAAGAAGAAGTGGAAGCTGGTCTTCAGCGACAACTTCTCCGGCAACAAGCTCTCGTCGAAGTGGTACACGTACCCGACCGGCCCCTGGGCGGGTCGCACGTGCGCGACCGCCGCGCCCTCGATGGCGAAGCCGAAGAACGGCAAGCTGCAGGTGCGCGCGACCGTCAACAAGAGCAAGGCCGGCACGTCGCAGTGCAAGAAGTTCTTCTACAACGGCCAGATCGCCTCGACGAAGGCGTTCCGCTACGGCAAGTTCGAGGCCCGGATCAAGTACCAGTCCTCGCCCGGCGTGGGCGGCGCGTTCTGGCTGCTGCCCGGCAAGGAGAACCCCACCGACGTCTCGCCGAGCAACCTGGCGGCCTACCGCGGCGGCGAGGTCGACATCGCCGAGTACTTCGGTGACCGCTACAAGCCGGTCGGCAGCATGTACCACTTCGTGTACTGGCCGAAGCAGACCTCGGGCGGGGTCAAGACCATCAAGACCGGTGGCGTGCAGCCCGGCTCGAAGAAGGCGCTGAAGGGCAAGCTGCCCTCGAAGGGCTTCCACACCTACACGCTGGAGTGGACCCCGAAGAAGTACGTCTTCAAGATCGACGGCAAGGTCACGGCCACGATCACGAAGGGCGTGTCGAAGCGGAAGCAGTTCATCCTGTTCAGCATGCTGACGTCCGACTGGATGCTGCCGCTGCAGAAGAGCAACTCGATGCCGGCGACCATGCAGGTCGACTGGGTGAAGGTCTACCAGAAGAAGTGATCATCTGCCTCTAGGCTGACCCGCAACTCACGGGGAGGCAAAGAGTGAAGGTCAGGGCTTCCGGGCTGTTCGTCGTCCTGCTGTTGCTGCTCGGCCTCGCCGCCTGCGGCGGCGGGGGCGACGAGAAGACGGCGGTGGGCGAGGGCCCGCCACTCGAGGTCTCCGTGGAGCCGCGCAAGCCGCTCGCCGGTGAGACGGTGGCGATCACCGGCAAGGCCGGACCGGCCGGCCGTGCGGTCAACCTCGAGCGCCTGGCGGGTTCGGCCTGGGAGCAGGTGGAGTCCACGACCTCCGGCGAGGACAACAGCTTCCGCTTTCAGCTCGAGCCCGGTTCCGAGCCGACAACGTACCGGGTCGTCGCGGTCAGCACCGGGTCGAACAAGACGCGGATCTCCGAGCAGGTCGAGCTGCGGACCTACGACAGCGGCGGCACGCTGCTGATCCGGCCCGCGATCGGACTGCGCCCCGACGGCAAGACCGAGCTGGTGCCTGGCGTCGCCGCGTTCACCCCGTCCCGCAAGGGCGCGCCGGTGGTCGTCGAGAGCAGGACCAAGGGCGGCTCGTGGTCGAAGGTCGCCTCCGGGCAGCAGGACGAGAACGGCGAGTTCGCGTTTCGCCTGCCGGCGTCCGCGGACGCCGACACCGAGTATCGCGCCCGGAGCGAGGGCGAGAACAAGGCCGAGGAACTCGTCACCGCCGTCGTCCGCGGCACGCCGTGGAAGTTCGTGTGGGGCGACGAGTTCGACGGGACCGAGCTGAAGCCGCACTGGCGGATGTGGACCTCGTACCGGCCCTGCACGGTCAACGACCCGTCGCAGAACAAGGTCAAGGGCGGCGTCCTGGAGATGTTCGCCAGCTGGGACACCTCGAAGAAGCCCCTGAAGACCGAGAAGTGCAAGGACGGCCAGTTCCTCACGAGCCAGATCGGCACCGACCAGGCGAAGAACTTCACCTACGGCATCTTCGCCGCGCGGATGAAGGTGCACCCCAACGACGGCGTCCACTCGGCGTTCTGGCTCTACCCGGCGCCCGGGACCGGCCCGGCCAGCCCCGCGCCCGACGACCCGGCGGAGAAGGGCGCGGAGGTCGACATCGTCGAGTACTTCGGCGACGACTTCGGCAACGGCGACTACCACAGCTACGTCTACTGGCCCCGCCGCGAGGCCGACGGGACGATCACCAACGTCAAGACCGGTGGCGGGCAGAAGAGCGGCCAGCTCCTGCCGAAGGGCCGGTTCCCGTCCCAGGACTGGCACATCTACTCGGTCGAGTGGACCCCGACCGAGTACATCTTCCGGATGGACGGCATCGAGACCTCCCGCGTCAAGGTCGGCATCTCCCACCGGGAGCAGGCGATCATCCTGAGCATGCTCGCCTCCGCGTGGGAGACCCCTCGCCTGGACGACGACAGCCTCCCGACCAGCATGCTCGTCGACTGGGTCCGGGTTTGGCAGCGGGACGAGAAGCCCGCCCGGTAGCGTCAGCGCTCCATGACGTCTGCAGCTCCTGGCTCGCCGCGGTTCTCGATCGTTTCCGCGGTCTACAATGTCGCGCCCTACCTCGACGATTTCATCGCGTCGATCGAGGCTCAGACGTTTCCCCTGGACCGGGTGGAGGTCATCGCCGTCGACGACGGCTCGACCGACGACTCCCTCGCCCGGCTCCGGGCCTGGGGCGAGCGCCGGCCCGGACTGGTGACGGTGCTGACGAAGACCAACGGTGGCGCTGCGTCCGCTCGGAACCAGGGGATGCGGCAGGCCCGGGGGGAATGGATCACCTTCACCGACCCCGACGACATGATCGCCCCGGGGTACCTGACTGCGGTCGACGAGTTCCTCCGGGCGAACCCGAGCGCCGACCTCGTGGGATGTCGGCGCACCCTCGTGCTGGAGCCCTCCGGCGAGCGCGCCGAGCATCCGCTGGACCACCACTTCGCGCTCGGCGACCGGCTGGTGGATCTCGACTCGTCCCCCTCTCTGTTCTACGGCAGCGCGCCCTGCGCCTTCCTGCCGCTGAGCCGGGTGCATGAACTCGGGATCGAGTTCGACGAGGAACTGCGGCCGAGCTTCGAGGATGCTCACATGTTGGGCCGGTACCTCTTGGCGGTGGGCGCCCCGCAGGTCGGCTTCCTGGCCTCCGCCGAGTATCTGTACCGACGGCGCAGCGACTCGACGTCGGAGGTGGTCTTCACCGACCCCCGGCGCTACACGACCGTGCCGCGGCGGGGTTATCTCGACCTGCTCCGCCGCGCGGCCGAGCGTCCGGCCGGTGTCCCGTTGTGGCTGCAGAACCAGGTCATCTACGACCTGTCGTGGCTGTTCTCCTACGAGGATCGGCAGAGCGGTGGCGGTGGTGGACCCCGCGGCGACGTCGCCGCCGAGTTCCACGCCCTGATGGCTCAGATCGTGAGCCACCTCGACGCCGAAGTGATCGAGAACTTCAACGCCCGCCCGTTCCCGTACCTCTGGCGGGAAGTCCTCGCGCACGGCTACTCCACGGACCCCTGGCGCCCCACGTTCGTGGTGCGCGACCGGAGGGACCGGCGGGCCCAGCTCGACCGCATCCGGTACCGCTACACCGGCGATCTGCCGGCGGAGGAGTTGGTCGTCGACGGCACGGCCGTGGCCCCGGTTCATGCCAAGACCCGGGACCTGGACTACTTCGATCGACTGATGCTCCGCGAGCGGATCGTGTGGGTGCCGAGGGGCGAGGCCACCGTTTCCCTCGACGGTGCGCCCGTCGAGCTGCGCGGGTCGGACCCGCGACCGCCGCTCCGTGACAAGCCGCCGGGCTGGGTGAAACCGAAGGCTGCCAAGAAGCGCTTCCCCTCGCAGGACGAACTCCTGCGGCGCCTCGCTCGTACCCGGGTGGCCCGGCACTACCTGCGCCAATCCTGGGTGTTGATCGATCGCGTGCACGACGCGGACGACAGCGGCGAGCATCTCTTCCGGTGGATACGGGAGAACCGCCCGAAGACCAACGCATGGTTCGTCATCGAGAAGGGCACGCCGGATCACCAGCGGTTGCGCAGGGAGAAGATCCGCCGGGTCATTCCGTACGGTTCCCTCCGGTGGAAGTTGCTCATGCTCAACTGTGAGCACCTGATCTCGTCGCACGCGGACGCCGCGATCACGAACCCGGCCGCGCTGAAGTCCCTGATTCCGTCGCCGACGTGGCGGTTCACCTTCCTGCAGCACGGCGTCATCAAGGACGACCTTTCAGGCTGGCTCAACCCCAAGAACATCTCGGTGTTCGTGACCAGCACACCGGACGAGTACGAGTCGGTCTGTGGCGACGGAACCCGGTACGTCTACACGACGAAGGAGACGGTCCTGACCGGCCTCCCACGGTTTGACCGCGTTCGCGAGGCCGGGCTTCAGGTGGCGCCGGAGGCGCGTGATCTCATTTTAATCGCGCCCACCTGGCGGAACTGGCTCGTCCGACCGGTCGCCGTGGGATCGCAACGGCGGGTCGCGGCTGACGGATTCGCTGAGACCGAGTTCGCCACCCAATGGCGCTCGTTGATCGGCGCGCCGGAACTCGGCCAGTTGGCGGCGGAGACTGGGCTGAAGGTTGCAACGTTGCTCCACCCGAACCTGGAGGCCGTGGCCGACGACCTGCGCCTGCCAGATTCCGTCATCCGTTTCTCCTTCCAGGACCAGGATGTCCGCGAACTGTTCGCCCGTGTCCGCGTGCTCGTGACGGATTACTCCTCGATGGCCTTCAACGCCGCCTACATCGACCGTCCTGTCGTGTACTTCCAGTTCGACGCCGATGCGATGTTCGGCGGAGCCCATGTAGGTCGGCGGGGGTACTACGAGTACTCGTCGCAGGGGTTCGGTCCGGTGACTCACAAGCTGGACGAGGCTGTGGCCGCTATCGTCGACACAGTCCGTCGCGGACCCTCCCCAGCCGAGGAGTACCGGCAGCGGATCGGTGCGGCCTTCCCAACTCGTGATGGCCGGTGCTGCGAGCGCGTTTTCGACGCGATCCAGTCGTCGGCCCAGGGCAGCTCCCTGTCGACCCCTTCTCGAGCTTGATCGAAGCCAATAGGGTCTCGTCCACCATCGCGCCCCGCCGGGGGTGTCGACGGCGAACAGGAGGGAATGACACTCCGAACAACGCTCAGGAGGGCACGTTGAGTCTGCCGAAACAGCTTCGGGGTGCGTACGTGTTGGCGCGGCGTGACGGAGGCCGCGCCGTCGTGGACGAGCTGCGCCGACGGGCGGCGCTGACGATCTATCCCGACGTCCTCGCGGCGGCGGACCGGGCACGGCGTGCAGAGCGCCAAGCCCGGGCAGTGACGCGGCGCGACCGGCAGGCGCCGGCGAAGCCCGCGGCAGTGATCCCGACCGCGACGGACGTGGCGCTCGACCAGGCGATCGCCTTCTTCGCGCGACGCGAACGTACTTACGAGGCTCTGGCAAACGCCGTGTCGCCCTACCTCGACCGCTCCGGCACGGTCCTCGATGTCGGGGCCAACATCGGTTACTTCGTCACGACCCTGGAGCGCGTGCTCGGGTTCCGCGGCACGGCGCACCTGTTCGAACCGGTGGAGCACCTCGCCGGTCTGAGCGAGCAGTACTTGGCCTCGGCGGGATTCGCCTGGACCGTTTATCGGGTGGGGCTCGGCGACGCAGATGTCGAGACCGAGATCCACATCTCGGCGAACGGCAACCTCGGGTGGAACACCCTGGTCTCGGAGCAGGCGCAACCCGATATGCGGCGTCAACCGGTCTCGATCCGACGATTCGACGGCCTGGGCATCGAGGAGCGTCCTTCCTTGATCAAGATCGACGTGGAGGGAGCGGAGTACCGCGTCCTCCAAGGGCTGCTTCCGTCGTTGGAGAAGTGGGACCCGAAGCCGGTGATCCTGTGCGAGATCGGTTGGGGATGCCATCACCCTGCATGGGAGGAGGAAGTTGCCATGTTCCGGGCGCTGGAGCAGATCGGTTACCGCACGCTGAACCTGGCCGGCGAGCCTGTCGAAGTCAGCAACATCGATCGCACGACGGATGTTCTGTTCGTTCCGTCCTCGGTACCGAACTGACGGAACGTCAGGAGCTGTACGGCTGCGCCGACTCTTTGATCGCAGCGACGACACGGGCTCGATTCTGACCATCCCGCATCGGGAACGCAGCCTCCATTCGCCCTAGGTAGTCGGGGGCCGGGTCCGGCCCCCGGTCGAGTGCTTCGCATACGGCACCGATAGCGCTCGATCGGTCGGTCGTCACGGGCCCGAAGCCGTCCCGTCGGTACTCGAAGTAGCCCAGCCGCCCCAGATGACCGCCGGCGAAAACCCTCTCGTGATCGAACTGGAAGTACACGACCGGCCGCAGCAGAAAGGCGCCGTTGAACGCCATTGAGGAGTAGTCCGTGACGAGGACACGGGCGCGGGCGAAGTGCTCCCGCGTGAGACCGCTCGCGAAGCGCAGGGGCTTGATGTACGAAGGCAGGTCCAGCGCCGGCGCCAATCGTTGCAGATTGTGGTGCAGGAGCAAACCGATCTCGAGGTTGCCCTTCTCCGCGCGATCCCGGAGCTCGGGAGCGGTGAGCAGTGCCCGCCACTCCACGGCGAACTCGGACTTGACGAAGGCGGCCGCCGCCTCTTGAAATCCGTCCGGTCCGGATCCCGGGTTCAGCCAGTTCCGCCACGTCGGCGCGACCAGGACGAGGTTGCGCTTCTCTCCCGGCCAGGCCTCTCCGGCGCGGCGCAGCAGGTCGAAGCGTGGCAGTCCGGTCATCCTCACTTCCTTCTCTGTCAGCCGGTACGGAGAAGGATCGCCGGTCACCGACGCATGCTCGGCCGGTGTGCTTGTGATCATGAGATCGATGTGCTTCGTGTTCAGCCAGGCCGAGATGTCATCGCGAATGACGCCGTGCTGGAGAAACGTGAAACGCCACTGGGGGCGGGGAAGGATCGGCAGGATTTCCGGCGGGCGGACAATCGGTTCGTCGATATGGGACGAGATCAAATGGGCGCAGTTGAGCATCAAGAGTTTCCACGTCGTTGATCCGTGGGCGACGACGCGGCGGTGGTATGTCTTGCGCAACCGTTCGTAGTCCGGTGACGCCGCGTCCACCACGAACCATGCGTTGATCTCGCGGTGCTTCCGCCGCAAGTAACGGAAGAGATGCTCGGCGCTGTCATCGGCTTCCGTAATCCTGTCCATCAGGACCCAGGCGTCAAGGAACGTCCGCTTGACGGGGGCCGACTGACTCAAGCGAACCAGCGCGTCGGTCCGGAGTTGCTCCGGGTTGAGAAGGTCGCGGGCTACGACCGGCTTGCCCGTCGGCACATGACGGGTCAACCAACCTCGTGGCGCTGACCGGAGTTCGCTCGCCGGGTCTTTCAGTTTGATGGCGAGATCTCGGCCGTTCACGCTCACGCGCAGAGCGCCTAAGGGTAACCACGCGATGCGTTCGAACAGCAAGGTTCGCTCGAAGTACGTGATGGACCGTGACTTCGCGGCGACAGGTTCCGTTGGCGCCCCCTCCACGTAGTAATCGACTCGAGGCAGGGCACCGGTGTACCGGAAGGAGACGCGGACGAGTCCCTGCTGCTTGTCGCGCCAGTCCACGGTCACGTAGTCCTGATGCCAGGGCGCATCCGAATATCCGTGCAGCAGTGCGTCGCGCCAGTCCGGCTTGAACGGCCGGAAAGAGAACGAGCTGATGCGGTCGGGGTCGATGTGCACGAGCAACTGCGGGAGCAACCGGTGAAACTCGTCGGCGACCTCGCCGTGGGCGGCGTTCTCAGCGGACGTGAAGCGGTCCTCCGAGTCGAAGTACCACCACAGCTCGTAGAGCACGAAGGTCTGGAGCCATCCCGGGACGGAGCCGAGCTTGGCCTGGGCCGTCTTCAGAAGATCCAGGTATCCGCGCTCCACCACGGTTGTGTATCGCCCGGGGTCGAGGTCTGCTTTCGACAGCGTCGAACTGGCGTCGGCGCGCTTGCGGTACGTGTACTTAGCGTTGGAAGCGAAGCCAACGATGGGACGCTTCCGCTGCAGGAGATAGCGACTGCAAAAGTGCCCGTCCTCAAATCGCGGCCTGAGCTCCTCGTCGAACCGGAGGCCGGTCTCGTTCAAGGAGTCCAGCAGGAAGAACGCCGCGGGCGCGCTGCCGTGAAAGTAGTCCGGATCGGTGGTCAGATCCCGCACGTGGTTGCGGTTGCCGAACTGGCGGGCGAGCGGGTGCGGTGCAGTCTTCCCCGTCTTCTCGATGTAGTTGATGCGGTTCGTGGCGACCATGTAGATCTCGGGGTTGGTCGTCAGGAACTTGTCGACCCGCTTGAGGTAGGCCGGGTCGAGGATGTCGTCCGGGTCGGGAAAGGTCACCCACTCGCCGGCCGCGACGTTCAGACCGCGGTTTCGCGCCGATGACTGGCCGCCGTTCGGTTTCGACAGGACCTTGGTGTGCTCCGGATTCCGTCTGGCCCAGGCCTCGAGCTTGGCGAGTGAGCCGTCCGTCGACCCGTCATTGACGAGGATGACCTCGTAGCGCTCTCGAGGAAAGGTCTGCTTGTCCAAGGACTGCAGGAATTCGTCGAGATACTGCTCGACGTTGTAGACCGCGACCACCACAGAGAACCGGTAGCGGGGGAACAGGTTGTCACCTTGGTCCACGAATGCGCCTTAGCTCCGAAGCGGGGGCAGAACGACCCCAGGGATGGGAAAGGTCAACGACTACGAGCCTGGAGGGCGGCGGCTTTGCGCTTGGCCCGAAGCGCCAACCGCTTCGATCGACGCAAGGCTTTCTTCGCCACTCGGACTGCTTTTTCCGGGCCGGTCTTCGGCGCGGCGGAACGCGCCGGAGTCGGCTTGGGAGTGCTCGGCGCCGACTCCGCCTGGCGCTGCGGTTGAGCCTCGGTCGGCAGCACCGCGGTCGAGGTGAAGCGGGCCAGGGCGGCGCGGAAGGGTCCGGGGCCATCGAGCAGTTCGCGGCGCAGCAGGACGACGTTGTGTTGGTGGGCGTATTCGAAGTCCCGCGCAACGGGAATCAGGCCCAAGTCGTAGAGGAAGGAGAGCGTCTGACTGCGAAGCCAGTGCTCTTCGCCCCAGTACGCCTGGTCCTCGACCTCGACGATGACGACGGACGCGTTGCTGAGCAACTTGGTCGCGCCGGGGAGTACGAGTCCACAGCCGCCCTCGACATCGATCCAGACGGCCGAACGCATTCCGAGATCGGCTGCGAAGAAGTCGTCGAGCGCGACTGCGGGGACTCGGACCTCCTCGAAACCGTGCTCGCGGTCGCGCGCCGACTTGGTGCGCTTGAGGAGCGAAGCCTCACCGTTGGCGATCGGCGCGCCGCGTTCGTCACGGTGGACGTTGATGATCACGTCGCCAGAGGAGGTCGCGGCGGCGAGGTGGTGGTACTCGATGCCCTTACCCGCTAGTCGCGTGGAGTTGTTCTCGTACGTGTAAGGGCTGGCTTCGAACGCGACGACCCGGGCTTCAGGGAACCAGGCCTTTGCCCGTGTGCTGGCGGCGGCCTCCCGTGCACCCACCTCGATGAACAGCTCGATCTCGGCCAGGTTCGCAAGGTCGAAGAAGAGCCGCGAGAGAATCGTGCTCGATCGCTTGCGGTCGGCCGGTTGATCGAGATTGAACCGTGCGGCGGTCGCTCGCATCGCCAGGTCGGAACTGTGCAGGATCGCCTGCTTCAACGCGTCCAGCGGTTCGGTCTGCATGTCCCCAGCTTAGGGTCAGCCGAGGTGCGTCTCACGCCCGGCGAACTACCGGTCCTAGGGCGTGTTGATCAAGTGATCTGAGGGGAAGTTCGGCCAGGCTCGGGGTCATGGTCAGG
>NZ_BAAAHE010000035.1 GCF_039525035.1 Sporichthya brevicatena | reverse complement strand
AGGTCGTCCAGGTCAGTGAACTCGTTCAGGTCGTTCAGGTCGTTCTCGCGCGCGGCGGTTGCGTGAGCCAAACTGGTCATGCGTTCTCCATTTGCCGGAGGGACGTGAATCCGGTCCGGCGGAGATCGGCAGGACTGTGATGAGACACGTCGGGCGCGCTGAACGCCCGACGGTCAAGCTCCTGATCAGGCCAGCTACTCCGTCGGACCGGGGCCTAAGGCCTGGGCGGACAAGTCACCCCAAGACACGAGGTCGGTCACCCCTGGAGTCACGCCCGAAGCCATAGCCACAGCCCACCACAAACGGCTCAGGCTGCAGAGGCGACTTTCACAGTCACCCTTTCTTCACAGCGGAAGCGCGGCGGGTCAGCTGATCTCGGAGTTGAACTTCTCGATCTGCTCGGTACGACCGAAGACGTAGATGACGTCGCCGGCCTGCAGCACGGTCTCGGCGGTGGCGTAGGTGAAGTCCTCGCCGCCGCCGGCGTGCTTCACGGCGACGACGGTGATCCGGTACTTCTTCCGCAGCGGGGAGCCGCTGAGCTGCGTCCCGACGAGCGACTTCGGCACGACCATCTTGATCATCGCGAAGTCCGCGTCCATCTCGATGTAGTCGAGCATCGTGCCCTGCACGGTGTGGGCGACGCGCTGGCCCATCTCGTGCTCGGGGAAGACGACGTGGTGCGCGCCGACGCGCTCGAGGATCTTGCCGTGCTGCTTGGTCATCGCCTTGGCCCAGATGTCGGCGATGCCGAGCTCGACGAGCAGCGAGGTCGTGAGGATACTGGCCTCGATGTCGCTGCCGATGGCGACGACGGCGCGGCGGAACTCCTGGACGCCGAGCTCGCGGAGGGCCTCGATGTCGGTCGAGTCCGCGGCGACGACGTGCGTCAGCTTGCCCGCCATCCGCTGGACGATGTCGCGGCGGCTGTCGATGGCGAGCACCTCGGTGCCCTCCCGCACCAGTTCGAGCGCGAGCGCGCCGCCGAACCGGCCGAGGCCGATGACCACCACCGCGTCCTTGCGTCGGTCACCCAACGATCGTCCTCTCCTCAGGGAGCTCGTACCGGCGGTCGCGCTCCCGCAGCGCCAGCGCGGAGGCCAGCGTCAACGGCCCGATGCGGCCGACGAACATCAGCGCGACCAGAACCAGTTGCGCCGCCCGGTCGAGCTCGGGCGTGATCCCGGTCGAGAGGCCGACGGTACCGAAGGCGGACGTCGCCTCGAACAGCACGCGGTCGAGCGGGTAGTCGCTCAGGCCGAGCAGCACCAGCGTGCCGGTCATCACGAGACCGATGCCCAGCAGCGCGACCGAGAGTGCCTGACGCTGGTTCGCCTCCGGGATCGCGCGCCGGCCGACGACGACCTTCGCCTCTCCCCGCATCTCGGCCCAGATGACGAACGCCAGCAGGCCGAACGTCGTGACTTTGATGCCGCCCGCGGTGCTCGCGCTGCCGCCGCCGATGAACATCAGTGCGGTCTGGACGAGCAGGCTCTCGTCGTTCATCGCGCCGGTGTCGACGCTGTTCAGCCCGCCCGAGCGCGGCATGACGGCGGCGAAGAAGCCGGCGATCAGCTTGTCGGGGACGTCGAGCGGGCCGAAGGTCCGCGGGTTGTTCCACTCCGCGATCGTGAGCAGCGCCGTGCCGAGCACGACGAGCGCGGCGGTCACGCCGAGCGTGAGCTGGGTGAAGACCGACCACTCCCGCGGCCGCCGCCAATTGCGGCGCAGCTCGAAGAGAACGAGGTACCCGAGACTGCCGAGCAGGACGGCCAGACTGACCGTCAGACTCACGATCGGGTCACGCACGAACCGGGACATGCTGTCGCTGTAGAGCGACAGGCCGCCGCTGTTGAACGCCGAGATCGCATGGAACAGCCCGTCGTACGCGGCCCGGCCCCACGACATGTCGTAGTGCGTCGCGAACCGGACCGTCAGGATCGCCGTCACCACCGCCTCGACGCAGAGGCTGTAGAGGACGATCCCGCGCAGGACCAGCCGCACGTCCTGCAGCCGCAATGCCCGGGTCTCGGCCTGGACCAGCAGACGGGCCCGGAGGCCGAGCCGACGGGACAGGATCAGCGCGACGACCGTCGCCATCGTCATGATGCCGAGGCCGCCGACCTGCATCAGCAGCATGATCACGACCTCGCCGAAGGTCGACCACTCGGCGCCGGTGTCGACGATCGCGAGGCCGGTGACGCAGACCCCGGACGTCCCCGTGAAGAGCGCGTCGACGAACGAGGCGCGCTCCCCGCTCTCGGTCGCGAATGGGAGGGACAGCAGCGCGGTCCCGGTGAACACCGCGAGCCCGAAGCCGACCGCGATGAGCCGCGCGGGGTGCGCGAGCTGTTCCCGGGCACGCCGTTCCCGGCGGGCCCGGCGTTCGTCCACCGCGCTCCGCTCCGGGTCGCTCACCGTGCCTCCTCGCGGATCAGTCGCCGTCCGCGGTGCGGTGGAACTGCCCGACGGGGACCGGCTCGGCCGGGCGCAGCCCGCCGACGACGCGCCGCGGCTCCGGCGGGCCGGCCACCACCGGGGCCTCCGGCCTCCCCGCCGCGGCCGCGGGCGGGCCGCCGCCAGGGCCGCCGGCGAGTCCGTCCTTCGCCGGGCGGATCAGGATCAGCGCCAGGATGCCGGCGACCAGGCCGATGACCCCGGCGACGCCGAGCGTCCACTGCACGCCCTCGACGGCGGCGGCGTGGACGGCGTCGGACAGCATCGGGTCGGCGGCGAGCAGTTCACCCGATCGGCCTCCCGCGACCGCCCGGCCGGCCTCGCCCGTGTCGACGCTGCCGACGCCCAGATCCCGGAAGACCTCGGCGGCACGGGCCGAGAACACCGACCCCAGGGCCGCGATGCCGAGGGCGAAGCCGAGCTGGCGGGCGGTGTTGACGGCGCCGCCGGCCATGCCGCCGCGCTGGAGCGGCACCGCCGCCATCGCGGCCGACCCGACCGTCGGGGTCGCGAGCCCGACGCCGACACCGACGACGAAGTAGCCCGGGATCAGGGCCTCCCAGCCCGCGTCGCCGTGGACCATGAGGGCACCGACGAGGCCGCCGGCGCCGATGAACAGCAGCCCGAACGCGATCGCGAGCGCCACCCGCTGCCCGTGGAGGAACCGGCCGAACGCCGCCGAGACGAGAAAGGCCATCGCCGACATCGGCAGGCTCGTCAGACCCGCCTCGATGGGGCTGAGCCCGAGCACCGACTGCAGCCAGATCGAGGTGTAGGTGAAGGCGGAGAACGCGCTGAAGGTGAGCAGCAGCGCGCAGATCATGATGCCGACGAACGAGGCCCGCCGGAACAGCGCGAGATCGAGCATCGCGCTCGGCGAGGCGCGCTCGACCAGGACGAAGACGAGCAGCACCGCGGCCGCAGCGGCGAGGAGCCACCACACCAGCGCGTCCGACCAACCGTGCTCGTTCGCGCGGATCAGCGCGTAGACCAGGGCCGAGATCGAGGCCGTGAACGTGACGATGCCGGGGACGTCCACCCGGGCCTGGCGGCGCTCGGTCGCGTCCGAGAGCCGCGTGAGGCACAGCGCGATCGCCACCGCGCTGAGCGGGATGTTGACGAAGAAGATCCAGCGCCAGGACACGGCCTCGGTGAGGACGCCACCGATGATCGGCCCGACCGCGGCGGCCGCGCCGGCGACCGCGCCCCACATGCCGAAGGCCGTGCCGCGGTCCCGGCCGGAGTAGTTGCTGTTGATCAGCGCGAAGGTCGTCGCGAACATCGCCGCGCCGCCGAGACCCTGGACGGCCCGGGCGGCGATGAGCGTCTCGACGTTCGGCGCGAGCCCGCACACCAGCGACGAGACCGCGAACAGCGTCAGGCCCCAGATGTACATCCGGCGGTGGCCGATGAGGTCCGCGATCGAGCCGGTGCCGAGCACCAGGGCGGCGAGGGTCAGTGCGTACGCGTCGACGACCCACTGCAGCGAGGTGAAGGACGCGTCGAGGTCCCCGACCATGTCCGGCAGCGCGACGTTCACGACGGTGACGTCGATGAGCAGCATGAACGTGCCCAGACACACCGTCAGCAGGGGCAGCCATTTCCGCACCACCGCACGGTAGTACCCGGGAGCGACAGTCACACCCGCCCCAGCCGTAACCTTGCCCGCCCGTTGGAGATGTCATCTCCATGCAGTGGAGATGACATCTCTTGTGCACTGCACAAGAGATGTCATCTGCAGGGGGATTCGGGTTAGGCGCCCTCGAGGCGGGCGCGGCCGGCGGGGGTGATCTGGCGGTACTCCCCCGCGGTGACGAGCAGCGGCGGGTCGGCGCGGTAGAGATCGGCGACCGCGGCGGGCGGGAGGCCGATCTCCCGGGCCGTCTGGTGGGCCTCCAGCTTGTGCAGCCGCCCGTCCGGGGCCGCGGCGTAGCGACGGAGCAGTGCGCGGGCGCGTTCCTGGACGTCCGGCACTTCCGCCGGCGCGTGCTCGGGCTGCGGCACCCGCGCGAGCAGGGACTCGACCGCCGTCGCGTAGGTCCGGGTCAGGAAGCGGACCTGGGCGAGCACGTCGAGCTCCGCGAGGTCCACCTGGGCGCCGTCGGCGCCGCCGGTCCCCTGCCACGTCCGCTTCGGGTGGCGGCGCAGGTACTCCTGCTCGAGCTCGAGCATCCGCTCGGTGTGCCGGCGGAACTGCTCCGCCGTCCCGTGCAGGAACACCCAGTGCCGGGTGGCGTGGGCCTGGTTGCCCTGGTGCTCGAGCTCGGCGTCGGAGAGCTCGGAGGCGGGCACACCGGAGGAGACGGCGAGTTCAGCAGGGGCGGCGCTCATGGGGGACGGTCCTTTCGCGCGAGGGGTGGCTGAGGAGGCGTCAGTCGAGGCGACGGAGGTTCTTGGCGAAGTTGGCGCCGTTGTCGACGTAGAAGTCCACGGCGTAGTCGATCCAGTCGTCGTTGCGCTTGCCCTCCGGCAGCGGCCGCAGCTTCGCGGGGACCCCGAGGGCCATGTGGCCACTCGGCACGACCATGTCCTCGGCCACCAGAGCGGCGGCGCCGACGATCGACGCCGGCTCGACCACCGCGCGGTTCAGGACGATCGAGCCCGACCCGACCAGACAGCGGTTGCCGATGCGGCAGCCCTCGAGGTGGACGATGTGCCCGACCACGCACTCGTCGCCGACGATCGTGGGCCACTCGTCGGTGGTGTGGACGACGGAGCCGTCCTGGATCGAGGTCTTGGCGCCGATCTGGATCAGCCCGTGGTCACCGCGGAGCACGGCGCCCGGCCAGATCGACGACTCCGGCCCGATCACGACGTTGCCGATGACCACCGCCTCCGGAGCGACGTACGCCGACGGGTCGATCTGCGGCGTCAGGTCGCCGAGTGCGTAGATGGCCATGCTCATTCCCCTCCCGAGAGGTCGGCGAGCGCCGGGAAGACCCGTTGCGCGTTGCCGGCCCACACGTTGCGAACCGTCTCCTCGTCCCACCCCAGCGCCGCGACCGCGCGCGCGTTGCGGGCGACGCCCGGCATGCCCGGCCAATCGGTGCCGAAGAGAAACTTGCGCGCCAGGCGCGCGAGGTCGTACTTGGCGTAGTACTCCCCCAGCTTGGACGGCGGCAGGCCGGACAGCTCGATCCAGACGTTGTCGCGGCTCAGCGCCAGGAACGCGGCCGCGTCGTACCACCAGCCGCGCCCGCCGTGGGCGAGCACGAAGTTCAGGTCGGGAAAGTCGCGCAGGACGTCGTCGAGCAGCGTCGGGTCCGCGTACTTGCTGGAGCTGCCGGGGAACGTCGAGGTCCCGCAGTGGATCGTGATCGGGATGTTCGCCTCGCGGCACACCTGGTACGCGGGATAGAGCATCGGGTCGTTGACCGCGAAGCCCGCGTGCACCGGGTGCAGCTTGAGACCGACGGCCCCGAGCTCGACCTGACGCGCGACCTCGTCCCCCAACGGGTGGTGCAGATGGGGGTTGACGTTGGCCATCAGCCGGAAGCGCGTCGGGTTGTGCTTGACCAGCGGCAGGTAGTCCTCGATGGGCTGGATGCCGGTCGCCTTCGGGCTGTACTCCGCGAACAGCAGCAGCGCGTCGACGCCCTGCTCCGCGAAGTGAGCATCCATCAGTTCAGGAATGGGCGCACCGTCGTCGTCGAAGAGCGCGGGCCACGGGTTCTTCGCGCCGAACTCCTTCGCCCACTCGACCCACGCGGGCCGGAGCGTGCTCAGCTTCGGCGCGTGGACATGGGCGTCGATCAGCAGGCGTCCGTCGAGCATGCGTCCGTCCTACCCGTTCGGGGGCAGGCTGGCGACGAACGGGGTGTCCACCTTCAGGTCCCCGACGTTGTGCGAACCGCCCGGCGAGCCGACGGGCTCGTTCCGGCCGGGCAGGATCTCGTAGAAGAACGTTGTCGCGTCGTCGATGTGCGGCTCGTCCTCGGCGTCGAGCATGCGGTCCTGCGCGATCGCCTCCACCGGGCACACGGGCTCGCACGCCCCGCAGTCGATGCACTCGCGGGGGTGGATGTAGAGCTTGCGGTCACCGACGTAGATGCAGTCGACCGGGCACTCCTCCATGCACGACTTGTCCATGACGTCGATGCAGGCGCCGCCGATCACGTAGGGCACGGGGACGTTCCTCTCACGAAGCAGGGGGCGAAAGCCGGAGCAGCGCCTCGTCGCGCACTGCGAAGCGTCGCAGCTTGCCGGTCGCGGTCGTCGGGAGGGTCGAGAATTCGAGGATCGTCCGCGGCCGCTTGAACGCCGCGAGCTCGGCGCGGCAGGCCTCGATCAGCGCGTCCGGGTCGATCGTCTGCCCCGGGGCGGGGACCACGCACGCGACGGGCTTGTCGAGCCCGGCCTCGTCCGGAACCGCCACGACCGCGGCCTGCGCCACGGACGGGTGCTTGAGCAGGCACGCCTCGACCTCGGCCGGCGAGACCCAGATGCCGCCCGCCTTGATCATGTCGTTCGAGCGGCCGAGGCAGACGTAGTACCCCTCCTCGTCCTGGACGTACGTGTCGCCGGTCCGCATCCACTCGCCCACGAACGCGTTGCGTGTGGTCTCGGTGCGGCACCAGTAGCCGGTGGTCAACGACCCGCCCCGGATCTGCAGGTTGCCCGGCGTTCCCGGCGGCACGACCTTGCCCTCGTCGTCGACCAGGCGCAGGTCGTAGCCCGGGACGGCGCGGCCGGTCGTCCCCGGCCGGACCTGCCCCGGGTAGTTCGAGAGGAAGATGTGCAGCGCCTCGGTGGACCCGATGCCGTCGAGAATGTCGACGCCGAACTTCGACGTGAACCGGCGGTACAGCTCGGTCGGCAGCGCCTCGCCGGCACTGGTCGCGAGGCGCACCCCCGCGAAGGTGTCCGCCGGCAGGTCCGCGGCCAGCACGGCGGCGTAGAAGGTCGGGACGCCGTAGAAGAGCGTCGGTGAGTGCTCGGCGATCCGGGTCGCCACGGACTGCGGCGTCGGCCGCACCGGGTCGAGCACCGCCGTCGCCCCGACCGAGAGCGGGAACAGCGCGGAGTTCCCGAGCCCGTAGGCGAAGAACAGCTTCGCGACGGAGAAGCAGCGGTCGTCCGGCGTGATGCCGAGGACCTGCTGCCCGTAGTGCTCCGCGACGTAGCGGACGCTGCCGTGCCGGTGCATCGCGGCCTTCGGGATCCCGGTCGTCCCGGAGGTGTAGAGCCAGAACGCCGGCGACTCGGTCCAGGTGTCGTAGACCGGCGAGTCCTTGCCCGTCCCGACCCCGATCAGCTCGCTCCACGTCACCTGCGGGCACCACCCGCCGGGTTTCTCCCCGGCGTTCTCCACCGGCGGAACGTCGTCGGTGACGATCAGCGTCCAGACCGAGGACACCTTAGCCAGCGCCGACCGGGCGGTGTCGGCGAACTCGGGCGAGGTGAACAGCAGCCGGGCGCGGGAGTCGTGGAGCAGCTCGGCGAGCTCGGTGTCGAGGTACATCGTCGAGACCGGGACCGGGACGGCGCCCATGCGCAGCCCGGCCAGGAACATCGCGAGCAGCTCGACGCGGTCCGCGCTGAACAGCACGATCCGTTCCTCGGGCCGCAGACCCAGCTCGGCGAGCCCGGCCGCAGCGGCCTGGACCAGCGTGGCGAGCTCGGTGTACGTGACGTCCCCGGCGGGACCCGTCACCGCGAGATGGTCCCCCCGGCCCGCCTCGACCTGACGGTCCAGCAGGTACACGCTCGCATTGAAGCTCTCCGCAGCAACCATGCCGACTCCCGATCTCCTGAGGGATGACGTCCCGCCGGGGGTGCCTGTCAGCCCCGGTACGGGCTGACACGGCCCCGTGCGGGACGTCATCCCGTGGAACTAGGCCAGGTGGACGTACTCGTAGTCGAACGGCTGGCCGTTGATGCCGGACCTCGGCGGGGCCACCCAGCTCGCAATCTTGCCCGGCTCGTAGACCGGCTGCATCAGGGACGCGACGTGCGCCTTGTCGTCGGCGTTGGGCAGGTAGTCGCCGACGCGGGCGTCCCACTCCTCCTGGGGAACGACCTTCCCCTCCGGGGTGATGCGGTGCTGGGAGAAGGTGCCCACCTGCCGGTTGAAGCCGACGTGCGGGAGCGAGAACTTCGTGTCGATGCCCGCGTCCGCCAGGATCGCGTTCCAACGCTTCACGCCGTTGCTGCAGTCGCTGATGTACTCGTTGCGGAGGTCGACGTTCAGGGCGGTGAGCGCCGGGATCTCCTTCTCGATCAGCCGGTCGCCCTCGATGAACGGGATCGACGCGATGGCGTCACGGAGCTGGTGGTCGTCGCTGCGCCGCTCCTCCATCCAACGGCCCTTGAGACCGGCGGTGTAGTAGTTCGCGACGTTGGTGGAGGTGTCGCCGCCGAAGAGGTCGAGCGAGACCGAGTAGTGGAAGTTGATGTACTTCTGGATCATCTCCAGCGGGACCCCGCCGTGGCGGGCGACGTCGTCGGTGTCGTGCTCGCGCATGATCTCCGCGGTCCGCGTGACCACACGGTCGACGCCGGTGGTGCCCACCATCATGTGGTGGGCCTCCTCCTTGAGCATGAACTCACACGTGCGCGACAGGGGGTCGAAGGCCGACTCCTTCAGCGTCCCGAGCTGGTACTTGCCGTCCCGGTCGGTGAAGTAGGTGAACATGTAGAACGAGAGCCAGTCCGGCGTCTCCTCGTTGAACGCGCCGAGGATCCGGGGCGCGTCGTCGGAGCCGGAGTTGCGCATCAGCAGCTGCTCGGCCTCCTCGCGGCCGGCCCGACCGAAGTACGCGTGGAGCAGGTAGACCATCGCCCAGAGGTGGCGGCCCTCCTCGACGTTGACCTGGAACAGGTTCCGCAGGTCGTACAGCGACGGCGCGGTCATGCCGAGCTGACGCTGCTGCTCGACGGACGCGGGTTCGGTGTCGCCCTGGATGACGATGAGCCGCTGCAGGTCCGCGCGGTGCTCACCGGGCACCTGCTGCCAAACCGGCTCGCCCTTGTGGTCGCCGAACGCGATGGTGCGGTCCGGGTTGCGCTCGGAGAGGAAGATGCCCCACCGGTACTCGGGCAGCGCGACGTGGCCGAAGTGGGCCCACCCCTCGCGGCCGACGTCGACGGCGGTCCGCAGGTAGACGTCCTGGGTCGGCAGCGCCGGCCCCATCTCCTGCCACCAGTCGAGGAACTTGGGCTGCCAGGACTCCAGCGCGCGCTGCAGACGGCGGTCCGAGGCCAGGTCGACGTTGTTCGGGATGCGCTCGGAATAGTCGATCGTGGTCATGCGTCAGACCCCATCTCTCTCAGACTCGCCGCCGGTCGAATACTGCCTTCTGGCCGGTGCCGTACTTGCGCAACGCGCCCTCTTCGCCGACCGCGTTCGGACGGATGAAGATCCAGTTCTGCCACGCCGTCAGACGGGCGAAGATCTTGCTCTCGATCGTCTCGGGACCGACGAAGCGGTGATTCGCCTCCATGCCGGTCAGGGCGTCCGGGCTCATCGACGCGCGCTCCTCGAGAGCGATGCGGACGTCGTCGGCCCAGTCGATGTCGTCGAGGGCGTAGGTGATCAGCCCGATCTCCTCGGCCTCGGCGGCGTCGATCGGCTCGCCGATGCGCGCGCGGACCGCTGCGAGACCCTCGTCGTCGCCCCAGAAGCGGGAGGCGAGCCGGCTCAGGCCGTTGCCCATCGGGAACGCCCCGAAGTTCACCTCGGTGACGACCAGCGTCGGCGCGACCTGGGAGTCGGCGTCGTCGGCGTCGTTGAAGATGCCGTCGAGCATGTACTGGCGGTCGCAGGCGAGCAGCAGCTCGAGGAACGGCCCGACGAAGCACGAGCCGGGCTCGACGAGCGCGATCAGCGAACGGCTCGTCACGTCGAGGCGCTTCAGCATGCGCTTGTAGAAGTGCCGGACCTCGTTGACGTACCAGTCGTCGAGGTGGGCGGCGATCTGCGCCGAGTAGGCCAGCAGCTTGGCGGCGTCACCTTCGGTGCGGAACACCCACGTGCCGGCTTCGAGCTCGTTGGTGCGCAGGCGCAGGATCAGGTCGTCGAGCTCGCGGGTGACGGCCATCGGGTAGTAGTCGGCGCCCTGGGCGTGGATGCCGGCGACGTCGGCGGGCGGGGAGTCGGCCGGACCGCGGACGGTGATCTCGACCCAGCCGCTGGCGCGGTCGATCCTCGCCGAGACGTGGGAGTACTCGAGCGCGTCGGCGGTGACCTCGCGCGACAGCGGCGTCAGCGTGACGCCCCGGGCGTCGGCCGGGCGGTGCGAGGTCTCGGCGCGAGCCAGCGCGCGCTCGCGGACCGCGTCGGCGAACTTGCTGCGCGGGATCGAGGCGTCGACGAGCTTCCAGTCGACGGCGGTCTGCCCGCGCATGCCCTCGGCGCGGGTGGCGAAGACGTCGGCGCGGTCCTTGCGGACCTTGCGCTTGTCGACCACGCGGGTGAGGCCGCCGGTGCCCGGCAGCACCGCGAGCAGCGGCACCTCGGGCAGGGAGACGGCCGAGGAGCCGTCGTCGATCAGCAGGATCTCGTCGCAGGCCAGCGCGAGCTCGTACCCGCCGCCGGCCGCGGTGCCGTTGACGGCCGCGAGGTAGGTCTGGCCCGAGTTCTCGGTCGCGTCCTCGATGCCGTTGCGCGTCTCGTTGGTGAACTTGCAGAAGTTCACCTTCCACGGGTGGGAGGACTGCGCCAGCATCCGGATGTTCGCGCCGGCGCAGAAGACCTTGTCGAGCCCGCCGGTGATCACGACCGACCGCACCTCGGGGTGCTCGAACCGCAGCCGCTGGATCGCGTCGTGCAGCTCGATGTCGACGCCGAGGTCGTAGGAGTTCAGCTTGAGGTCGTAGCCGGGGACGAGGCCGCCGTCCTCGGCCGTGCGCAGCTCGATGGTCGCGATCGGCCCGTCGAACTTCAGCGCGAGGTGCCGGTAGGAGTCCGGACTGGCGTCGAAGGAGACGACCGGGGGCTGTGTATCGGCGTTCGACATGGCAATGTCCTAGGGCAGAGGACGGGCGTCGACCTATTGTTGACACGGAATCGGCGTCCCGTCAATAACTTGTAGAGTGTTGAGCAAGAACCGGTGACACCCGAAGCCCTCAGGAGGCACTGTGCGGACCTACGAGAACCTCTACCTCGACGGCGCCTGGGTGGCCCCGGCCGTCGCCGCGGCGCCGACGCAGGTCCACAGCGCGGCCGACGGCTCCGTCGTGGCCACGGTTCCGGCCGGCAGCCCCGCCGACATCGACGCCGCCGTCAGCGCCGCCCGCCGCGCCTTCGAGACCTGGTCACAGACCACGCCGGCCGAACGCGCCGCGCTGATCACGGCCGTCGCGGACGCCCTCGAGGCCCGCGCGGACGAGCTCGCCGAGATCACCTCGGTCGAGGTCGGCATGCCCCGCAAGCTCGCCCGGCGCGTGCAGATCGGCGGACCGCTGACGGTCCTGCGCAGCTACGCGGACCTGCTCGGGACGTACGAGTTCACCAAGGAGGTCAACAACTCCCTGGTGGTCAAGGAGCCGGCGGGCGTGGTCGGCGCGATCACGCCGTGGAACTACCCGCTGAACCAGGTGATCGCGAAGGTCGGCCCCGCGCTGGCCGCGGGCTGCACCGTCGTCCTCAAGCCGTCCGACGAGGCGCCCTCCCCCGTGTTCGCCTTCGCCGAGGCGTGCCACAGCGCCGGCCTGCCGGCGGGCGTGTTCAACCTGGTCTCCGGCGGCGACGAGGTCGGCAAGGCGCTCGCGTCGCACGCCGACGTCGACGTCGTCTCGTTCACCGGTTCCACCGCCGCCGGGTCGTCCGTCGCGCAGGCCGCGGGTCGGCACATCAACCGCGTCGCGCTCGAGCTGGGCGGCAAGTCCGCGAACGTCATCCTCGACGACGCCGACCTGGAGAAGGCCGTCACGGCCGGCGTCAACAACGCGATGCTGAACTCGGGTCAGACCTGCGCCGCCTGGACGCGCATGCTGGTCCCGGCTTCCCGCCACGACGAGGCGGTCGAGATCGCGAAGCGGGCGATCGCGAAGCTGACGCTGGGTCACCCGCTGGAGGACACGACCCGTCTCGGCCCGCTGGCTTCGGCGGAACAGCAGACCCGCGTCCGTTCCTACATCGAGGTCGGGATCGCCGAGGGCGCCCGACTCGTGGCCGGTGGCCCCGAGGTGCCGGCGGACGTTCCCGAGGGCGGCTACTACGTTCAGCCCACGATCTTCGCCGACGTGAAGCCGAGCATGCGGATCGCGCGCGAGGAGATCTTCGGCCCGGTCCTGTCGATCATGCCGTACAGCGACGAGGAGGAGGCCGTGGCGATCGCGAACGACACCGACTACGGCCTGCACGGCGCGGTGTGGTCGGCCGACGCCGACCGCGCCCTGCGTGTCGCGCGACGCCTGCGCACCGGCCAGGTCGACGTCAACGGCGGCGCCTGGAACCCGCTCGCGCCGTTCGGTGGTTACAAGAAGTCCGGGCTCGGCCGCGAGTATGGCGAGGCGGGCCTCGACGAGTACCTGGAGATCAAGTCCATCCAGCGTTAGAAGTGCTTGGATGGCGTCGATGAACGCCATGCCCGCCACTCCGGTGCTCTCGCGCCGGCACAGCGTCAGTCCGCGCAGCGCCCGCTCGCTGCTGCTGACGGTGCTCGGCGAACTGGTACTGCCCAGCAAGCGCCCGGTCTGGACGTCCGCCCTGCTGCACGTCCTGGCCGGGCTGGACGTCGAGGAGAAGTCCGCGCGGCAGGCGATCGCGCGGACCGCCTCGGACGGCTGGATCTCCTCCGAACGCGACGGCCGGCGGGTCCGCTGGGTGCTCGCGCCCCCGGGGCGGAAGCTGCTGACCGAGGGCGCCGAGCGCATCTACTCCGTCGGCAACCGGCAGCAGGCGTGGGACGGGCGCTGGCTCGTCGTCATGGCCTCGGTCCCGGAGTCGCAGCGCAAGCTCCGGCACAAGCTGCAGACCCGGCTCGCGTGGGCCGGCCTCGGCAACCCCGTCGGGGGCATGTGGGTGAGCCCGCACCCGGAGCGGGCCGAGGAGGTCCGACGGATCATCGCCGACCTCGGCCTGGAGGGCTCGGCGCTCTCCTTCGTCGGGCCGTTCGGCGAGATCGGGTCCGAACGCTCCCTGGTCGACCGCGCGTGGGATCTGGCCCAGGTGGCCGAGCACTACGAGCAGTTCCTCGCGATGGTGGCCGCCGACCGGTCCCCCGCCCCCGGGGACGAGACGCTGTTCGCGCAGGTCCGGCTCGTGCACGAGTGGCGCCGGTTCCCGTTCCTGGACCCGCAGCTGCCGGACTCGCTGTTGCCGTCGAAGTGGATCGGCCACCGCGCCAAGGCGGTCTTCGACGCCAAGCACGACGCCTGGGCCCCCGGCGCCCGGGCCCGGTGGGCGGAGCTCACCGCCGATTGACGGCGGTCACGTTGCGCCATATGTGAATACCGCCTAGCCTTCAAGTGAATCCGTATTAGGCATGGACGCTTGGAGAGCCGCCGTGACTTACCCCTGGGCCGACGACGAGACCCTCGCGCTGATGGACATGGCGAGGAAGTTCTTCCTCACCGAGTCGGTGCCCCACCGCGAGAAGGCCGAGGCCAACAAGCACGTCGACCGTGACCTGTGGCGCAAGGCCGGCTCGGTCGGGCTGCTCTGCGCGGGCATCCCCGAGGAGTACGGCGGCGGTGGCGGCACGCTCGCCCACGAGTTCGCGATCCTCTCCGCCCAGGCGTCGACCGGTGACACCGGCTTCGGCAACTCGGTCCACAGCGGCATCTGCGCGCACTACATCGAGGCCTACGGCACCGAGGAGCAGAAGCAGCGCTGGCTGCCCGGCATGGCCTCCGGTGACCTCGTCGCCGCGATCGCGATGACCGAGCCCGGCTGCGGCTCGGACCTCAAGGCGCTGCGCACCACCGCGATCCAGGACGGCGACGAGTACGTCATCAACGGCAGCAAGACGTTCATCACGAACGGCGGCCAGGCCGACCTCGTCATCGTCGTCTGCAAGACCGACCCGGCCGCGCCGGGCGTCTCGGGCATCTCGCTCGTCGTCGTCGAGACGCAGGACCGGCCGGGCTACTCGGTCGGCCGTCTGCTCGACAAGATGGGCATGCACGCCTCCGACACCGCTGAGCTGTTCTTCGACAACGTCCGGGTGCCGGTGACGAACCTGCTCGGCCAGGCCGGCCGCGGGTTCCACCAGACGATGCAGCAGCTCCCGCAGGAGCGCCTGATCCTCGCCGTCATCGGCGCCGCGGTCATGGAGGCCGCGGTGGCCCAGACCATCGAGCACACCAAGAACCGCGAGGCCTTCGGCGGCACCCTGTTCGACCTGCAGAACACCCGCTTCGTTCTCGCCGAGTGCGCCACGCTCGCCAAGATCGCCCGGACGTTCATCGACGACTGCGTCGTCAAGCACTGCCGGGGCGAGCTCGACAACGCCACCGCCTCCATGGCCAAGTGGTGGGTGTCGGAGACGCAGGGTCAGGTCGTCGACAAGTGCCAGCAGCTCTTCGGCGGCTACGGGTTCATGTGGGAGTACCCCATCACCCGCATGGCTGCCGACGGTCGCGTCCAGCGCATCTACGGCGGCGCGAACGAGCTGATGAAGGAACTCATCGCCCGCTCGCTCTGACGATCCCTCGGCTGGGCGGGTGCCCCGTCCAGCTGCGGTAGGCGCGGGAGAAGTGCGCGGTGTCGGAGTACCCGAGCTCGACGGCCGTGCTGGTCACGCTGTGGCCGGCCGCCAGCAGTTCGTCCGCCCGCCGGTGCAGCGTGCGCCGCAGCAGGGAGTCGAACGACTCCCCGGCTGCGGCCAGGCGGCGCTGCAACGTGCGGGGAGTCGTCTCCAGGCGCCCGGCGAGGTCGCGCAGCGTCGGGCGGCCCTCGAGCAGCGCGGCGTCGAGCAGGCGCTCCGCGCAGGCGACGAGGTCGTCGGTCCGGGGCACCGGGTCCTCCACGGGTCCGTCGTCCCCGGCCGGTCGGCCGGGGTTGGCCAACGAGAGCACGGGGACGCCGAACACGATCCCCGCCACCTCGCCGGGAACGACCTCGCACCGGAATGCGTCCGACGCCGCCGCGCAGACCGGTCGCCGAGCCGCGGGCAGGTCGATGCGCACCGGCATCCACCGCGCGCCGGCGAACCCGCGCAACATGCTCAACTGGTAGCCGAGCGCGAGCAGTTCGTTCTGCTGCCGCCCGAGTTCGACCCGCTCGGTGACGCGGTAGCACCACTTGATCTGACGCCCCGTCCGTTCGACCCAGGTCGCGGTGGCCGACTGCAGGTCGACGGCGATCGTGTTGTTGATCCGCGCGATCGCCTCGGCGACGGTCCGGCTGCGGGAGATCCGGCGGGCGTACCCGCCGAGGCCGGCGAAGCCCACCTCGGCCGAGAGTCGGGCGCCGAAGCCGGCGTCACCCACGGACCGCGCGGCGGCCTCGATCAGCCGGAGCTGATCCCGGAGCAGGATCAGCCGCTCCGGCTCGTCCGCGAGCCGCGGCGAGAGGCCGAGATGCCGGAACAGCGGGTCGGGCCGTCCACCGCTGCGGCGCACGAGGTCCGCGACGGGACCCATCGTCGCCGCCCGCGTCAGCCCGCGCGCCTCCATGACCGCAGTCTCGCCGCGGCGGGGCCGTCCGTCACCCTCCCGGTGCGGAACTGGCGCCAGATGGCAAGCGGGCCCGGGCCGACCCGCCTAACGTGCGCCGCCGACGGCCGCCGGCGGTCGCCGTCGTCCTTGGTGGCCCGAGGGCGACCGCTCGTCACCGCTGTGGCCTCGGCTCCCGTCCCGGGGAGCCGAGGCCACCGCAATGTCAAGAAGGCAATGTCAAGAAAGGGTGACACCCCTTACTGCGCAGTAAGGGGTGTCACCCTTTCTTCGCACGCCGGGGTCAGGCGACCTTCTCGTAGAGCGAGACGACGGCGGCGCCGCCGAGGCCGAGGTTGTGCTGGAGGGCGACGTTGACGCCCTCGACCTGCCGGGGGCCGGCCTCGCCGCGGAGCTGCCAGACGAGCTCGGCGCACTGGGCGAGCCCGGTCGCACCCAGGGGGTGACCCTTGGAGAGCAGGCCGCCCGACGGGTTGGTGACGACCCGTCCGCCGTAGGTGTTGTCGCCGTCGAGGATGAACTTCTCCGCGGTGCCCTCGGGGGTCAGGCGCAGCGCCTCGTAGGTGAGCAGCTCGTTGGTGGTGAAGCAGTCGTGGAGCTCGACGACGCGGATGTCCTCGGGTGCGACGCCGGCGGCCTCGTAGACCTGATCCGCGGCCTCGCGGGCCATGTCGAACCCGACCAGGCGCATCAGGTCGGTCTCGAACGAGGACGGCCGGTCGGTGGTCATCGCCTGGGCGCTGATCTGGACGTTCGCGCGCAGGCCCTGCTTGGCCGCGTAGGCCGGGCTGACGAGCACCGCGGCGGCCGCGCCGCAGGTGGGCGGGCAGCACTGAAGGCGCGTCAGCGGGCCGTAGATCTGCGGCGAGTTCAGGACGTCGTCGAGGCTGATCGGGTCGCGGAACACCGAGTACGGGTTGTTGGCCGCGTGGGCGCGGGCCTTGACCGCGATGCGCGCGAAGACGTCGTCCCCGAGGCCGTACTTCTCGCGGTACGCCTCGCCGGCGCCGCCGAAGTAGCGCGGGGCGAGCGGGGTGTTCTCCGGCGCGGGGCCCTGCACCCGGTTGAGCGTCTCGTCGAAGCGGCCGAACGGGGAGGGCCGGTCGTCCCAGTGCGAACCGAGGGCGCCGCGCTGCATCTGCTCGAACCCGAGCGCGAGCACGACGTCCGCCGCGCCGGACTCGACCGCCTGGCGCGCGAGCCACAGCGCCGAGGACCCGGTCGAGCAGTTGTTGTTGACGTTGACGACCGGGATGCCCGTCAGACCGACGTTGTAGAGCGCGTTCTGCCCGCAGGTCGAGTCGCCGTAGACGTAGCCGACGTAGGCCTGCTGGATCGCGTCGTAGTCGACGCCCGCGTCCGACAGCGCCGCCGTCACGGCCCCGGTCGCCATGACGTCGTACGGCTGTGCCTTGCTCGGTGTCGCGAAGGGCACCATGCCCACACCGGCAACCCGTGCCTTGCCGCTCATCCGAAGCCTCCGTTGGCTAGCATTGATTCACTTAGGGTCGAAATCCTAGGTGTCCGGCGACGAGGATCCAAGGGGGTGCGGCGTTGTCCCTGAGCGCGACCCCACCGCCCCGCGGCACCCGCCCGCGCAACCGACGGGCCCTGATCCGCGACGCCGCGACCGAGCTGTTCGCCCAGCGCGGCTACGCGAACGTGGCGGTCTCCGACATCGCCGCCGCGGTCAACGTCGGGGCTTCCGCGGTCTACCGGCACTACGCCGGCAAGGCGGACCTGCTCTTCGACGCCATCGACACCGCCCTCGAAGCGACGCTCACGGCGCTGCCCACCGACGAGGGCGCGGACCTGCCGCAGATCGCCGCCGTCCTCGCCCGCGCGACGCTCGACACCCGCGAGGCCGGGGTGCTCCTGCAGCGCGAGTCGCGCAACCTCTCCCCCGACGCCGCCGCGCAGATCCGCAAGAAGCGCGTGCAGATCTCCGGCTGGCTGACGACGGAGATCGCCGCCCGCCGTCCCGAGCTGACGACCGAGCAGGCCGAGCTCCTCGGCGTCTGCGCCTCGGACACGCTGACGAGCATCTCCTTCCATCGCCAGGTGCTCCCCCGTCCGGAGTTCGACGACCTGCTCGCCGACCTCGCGACGCGGATCCTGCGAATGGACCCGCCCGCCGACACCACCCGCGAGACGCGCGCCCGCCGTCCGAAGCCCGCGAGCCGGGCCGACGAGATCCTCGACGCCGCCACCGACCTGTTCGCGGAGCGCGGCTACGCCGAGGTGAGCATCGACGACATCGGCGCCGCCGTCGGCATCGCGGGCCCGAGCGTCTACAACCACTTCGCGAGCAAGCAGGACATCCTCGTCGACGCCCTCGCCCGTGGGCTCCGGGGACTGCGCGCCGCCATGGACACCGCCCGCGACGAGGGGCGCACCCCCGCCGAGGTCCTTCGCCGACTCTCCGACGCCTACGTGGATCTGACGCTCGATCACCCGAGCCTGGTCATCGCAATGATTCACGAGCTCATCCACCTCGGCAGCGAGGCTCGCGCCGCCGAGGCCCGCCGGCTGCAGCGCGAGTTCATCCAGGACTGGGTCGCCCTCGCCGGCGCCCACCACCCCGACGACCCCGTCGTCACCCGCATCAAGGTCCAGGCCGCCCAGATGATGGCCAACGACGTCGCCCGCACACCCCGGCTCCGCCGCATCCCCGGCCTCCGCGCCACCGCCCGCGACGCCGCCTGGCTCCTCCAGCAGTAGCGCCGAAACACGAAACCTTTCCTTGGAGATGACATCTCCAACGGATACCGCTCTGTGCAGTGGAGATGACATCTCCAACGGAAACCGCTCTGTGCAGTGGAGATGACATCTCCAACGGAAACCGCTCTGTGCAGTGGAGATGACATCTCCAACGGATACCGCTGTTCGCACTGGAGATGTCATCTCCACTGCGGAAGGGGGGCGCGCCTCAGGCCTGGGAGGCGAGGAACTCCTGGACGAGGGCGGCGAACTCGGGGGCGCGTTCGATCTGGGGCATGTGACCGGTGTCGGGGAACAGGTGGGTCTTCGCGTCGGGGAAGGCGCGGCGAGCGGTCTCGAGGTGACGGTGGGGCAGGATCTTGTCCCGGTCGCCCCAGACGATCAGCATCGGCTTCGGGTGCTTGCGGGCGGCGACGAGAAGATCGCGGCGCCAGCCCTGGTCGACGCCGCGGATCGTGCCGAGGCCCAGGGCGGTCTCGGCCATAAACGCCGCGGCCTCGGGCTGCCGGCCGAGCTTCAGCGCGTGCTCGATCCGCTCCGGGGTGGCGTACGACCGGTCGCGGTAGAGCGCGCGCTCGATCAGCCGGGCCGAGGCGCGGGTGGGGCGACGGAGCAGCTGCTTGCCGACGCCGGGGACCGCGAGCATCCGCAGCAGGTACGTGACCTCGCGGCCGAAGCCGCCGCTGTTCACCAGCACGACGGAGGCGACGCGGTCCGGCGCGGCGCCGAGGACGCCGAGCGAGACCGCCCCGCCGAGGGAGTTGCCGATCAGGTGGACCGGGCGCGACTCCCCCAGCGCGTCGAGCGTCTCCAGCACGCCGGCCGCGAACGACGGCAGCGTCGAGGGCTCCGGCCGCCGCTGGGAGTACCCGAACCCGGGCAGGTCCAGCGCGATCAGCCGGTTGCCGGCCCGCAGCAGCTCGAACTGCGGGTCCCAGTCCTCCAGCGAGCGCCCGATGCCGTGCAGGAGCACCACCGGCCGCCCGGCCGGGTCGCCTTCGATGCGGACCCGGGTGCGACGGCCGGCGACGTCGACGAACTCGGGCGCGGCCACGAGGTCAGCTCCAGTCGTAGAAGCCCTTGCCGGACTTCTTGCCGAGCTCACCGGCGGCGACCTTGTCGATGAGGATCTGCGGGGGCTCGAAGCGCGGCCCCAGGTCCTTGGACAGGTTGCGCGCGATGTCGAGCCGGACGTCCAGGCCGACGAGGTCGGTCAGGCGCAGCGGACCCATCGGGTGCTTGTAGCCGAGCTCCATCGCCTTGTCGATGTCCTCGGCCGAGGCGACGCCCTCCTCGAGCATCCGCATGCCCTCCAGGCCGATCGCCACCCCGAGACGCGAGGTCGCGAAACCCGGCATGTTCTTCACGACGATCGGCTCCTTGCCGATCCGCACCGCCAGGGCGCGGGCCGACTCCAGCACCGCCGGGTCGGTCTGCTCGCCGCGGACGATCTCCAGCAGCGGCATCACCCACACCGGGTTGAAGAAGTGCAGGCCCAGGAACCGCTCCGGCCGGGTCAGCACCGTCGCGAGCTCGTCGATCGACAGGCCCGAGGTGTTCGTCGCGAGGATCTCCGGCGCGCAGTGCGACTCGATCCGCGGGAGCAGGTCCTTCTTCAGATCCATCCGCTCCGGGACGGCCTCGACGACCAGGTCCGCGGTCCCGGCCGGCAGGTCCTCCACGGCCGCGACGACCGAGATCCGGCCGATCAGCTCCTTGGCCGCGGCCTCCTCCAGCTTCCCCCGCTTGACCGCCGACTCGGCGACGCCGGTCAGGGTCGCCACCGCGTTCGCGCCCCGGCCGGAGTCCGGCTCCACCAGGATCGCCGTGTCCCCCGCCGCCGCCAGGACGTAGGCGATCCCCAGCCCCATCGTCCCGGCCCCGATCACCGCGCTGTACTCGCCCATGCTCGGCGTACTCCCGTCGCTGTCCGGATTCGTCTGCGCACAGCCAACCCGATGGCGGCCGGTCGCGACGCGCCGGGCCGGGCGGACACCATGTCAGACACTCTGGTCGGACAGAGTGTCCCACAAGGTCAGACGCCGAGGTCCGGACCCGGCGCGAGGTCCTCGGGCACCGGGTCGAACGACGTCGGCGAGCCCGCGCAGGTGATCGTGATCTGCTGGATCCGGGCCTGGATGTGCGGCGGCGCCGGCTGGCCACGGTTGAGGCTGAGCTGCTTGATCTCCTCGTCCGAGAGACCGGTCCGCATGCCGAGCACGATGCACTCGGTGATCGGCTCCGGCAGCTGCGCGCTCGCGCGGAAACCCTTCTCGAACAGCGCCCGCAGCGCGGAGACGCCCTCGGTGTCGCTCGGGCACTCCGCCATGAACCCGAGCAGCTTGGCCGAGCTCTCCTGGCTGTTGCGGAACAGCTGGTGCGCGGTGTCGAGGAACGCGGGGTCGTCCTGGCCGAGCAGGCGGTCCTTCACGCAGCTGCGGACGGTCGGGTTGTCGAACGGGTCGTCCGGCCCGTCGGAGTCGTACTTCTCGCCGAAGGTCCTCTCCAGGCTGGAGCGCAGGTAGTCCGCCCGCCACTCCGCGACGCGCCAGACGTCGTCGTCGCCGCGGCGGAAGGCCCAGGTCCCGGTCGCGCCGTCGGTGCTCCCACCCCGGACGGTGACGGTCGCGGTGGCGTCCTCGTCGTCGATCTGGATGTTCTCGACCAGCGCGCCCGTCGCGCCGTCGGAGTCGTCGTCGTCGGAGTCGTCCTGCTCGCAGGTCGCGACGTCCCCGAAGACGGTGCGGACGAAGTCCTCGGTCAGGTGGCTGGTGCAGACGTCCTCACCCTTGTCGACGGTGGTGACGTAGTTGACCAGCGCGGTGATCTCCTCCTTGTGCTTGCTGTCGTCGTCGCCGGACAGCAGGAGGACGCCGCCGGTCGCGGCGGCGGCGATCACCGCGACGGCCGCGGCGATGGCCAACGGAACCTTCTTCGACCGCTTCGGGCTCGCGATCGGGACGCTCGTCGCCGCCGCCTGCCCCCCGGTGCTCTGGAAAAGCAGCGGCGGGGGCGGCGTGGGCAGGGGGTTCGTCGGGAACCACTGCCACTGGCCGACCTCGGTGCCCGACCCGCCGACCACGTGCCAACGGCCGGGGCTGCCGTCCGGGGAGGGCGGCTGCTCGTGGGGCACGAAGTCCCACCGGTCCGGCTGACCCGGGACCGGGACTGCGACCCAGTCGCCACCTGAACTCGTCATAACCTCACCATTCTCACCGGTACCGCCCCGCCCCGGGGAGAAATGGGACAACTCCCGGTACGGTCGGGGCCGTGCAGTCGACACCTCGTCTCTTCGGTGCGGGCGGCGTCGTCCTGGCCGGCGGCCGCTCCTCACGCATGGGCACGCCCAAGGCGGCCCTGGACTGGCACGGCTCCACGCTGCTCTACCGCACGACCGCGCTGCTCCAGCGCGCGGTGAGCGGACCGGTCGTGGTCGTGTCCGCCCCCGGCCAGGAACTCCCCCCGCTGCCCGACGGCGTCCGCGTCGTCGAGGACCCGGTCGAGGGCCTCGGCCCGCTGCAGGGCATCGCCGCCGGTCTGCAGGCCGTGGGCGAGACCGTCCCGATCGCGTTCGTGACCTCCACCGACCTGCCGTTCCTGCACCCGCGGTACGTGCACCGGGTGATGACGTCGATGGACGACGTCGAGGTCGCGCTGCCGATCCTTCACGACCACCGCCAGCCCCTCGCCGCGGGTTACCGGACCGAGCTCGGCGACCGCGCCATGGAGCTGCTCGAGAAGGGCGCCCGGACGCCCGGCGAGCTGTTCGCCGAGTCGAACGTCCGCGAACTCGACGCCGCCGACCTGTTGGCCGACCCGATCCTCGAGCACGTGGACCCCGAGCTCGCCTCGGTCCGCAACATCAACACGGCCGAGGAGTACGAGCAGGCCCGCGCCGAGCCGGAGCCCGAGATCACGATCCACATCCACGGCACGTGGATGGACCAGGGCAAGACCCGGATCGAGACGATCCGCGCCGCCAACATCGGCAGCGCGACGCGGACGATGCGCATCGGCATCGCGGCCGCTCTGCTCGTCACCGTCAACAGCGAGAAGGTGGCGAAGGAGCCCGACGTCCCCCTGTTCCAGGGCGACTCGGTCGCGATCCTGACCTCCAACGTCGGTGTCTGACGCCTCGATGCCGCCGGAGCCCGCGCACGACCTCCCCGCCGCCGAGTCCCTGGCGATCTGGCTCGAGGCGTGCCGGGCCGCGGGGTGCCCGGAGCGCACCCCGGCCGAGGTGGTGCCGCTGAACCGCGCCGTCGGCCGGGTGACCGCCGAGCCGGTGCTCGCCCGCCGCTCGTCCCCCGCCTACGACGCCGCCGCGATGGACGGGATCGCCGTCCACGCCGCGCAGGCGACGGCCGGGGCGGTGCTGACCGACTTCGTCGTCGTCGACACCGGGGACCCGATGCCGACCGGCTACGACGCGGTCGTCATGCGCGAGGACGTGACGTTCGTCGACGACAAGGCCGAGGTCGGCAAGGCGGCCGAGCCGGGCAAGCACGTCCGTCCGGTCGGCGAGGACGTCCGCGAGGGCGAGACGCTGCTGCCGGCCGGGCTGCGTCTCCAGCCCTGGGACGTCGCGGCCGCGGCAGCCGCCGGACACGAGAACCTGACGGTGCATCAGGCTCCGCGGGTGGCGATCGTCCCGACCGGCGACGAGATCCGTCCCCTCGGTTCGCGGCTTGAACCCGGCGACATCCTCGACACCAACTCGCTGATGCTCGCCGCCCAGGCGGAGGAGCTCGGCTGCCGGACGCGGATCCTCGACATCGTCCCCGACGAACCGCCGCAGCTGCTCGCGGCGATGCGCGACGCGGCGGCCACGTCCGACCTCGTTCTCTTCATCGCGGGGTCGAGCAAGGGCCGTGGGGACCACACCGCCGACGTCGTCGCCGCGGCCGGGGCGCTGGCGGTGCACGGGGTCGCGGTGCGGCCGGGGCACCCGGTCGTGCTCGGCGTCGCGGGCCGGACGCCGGTGCTCGGCGCGCCGGGCTACCCCGTCTCGGCCGCGCTGACGTTCGAGGTCTTCGCTGCGCCGATGATCGCCGCCCTGATGAACACCGCGCCCCCGCGGCGCGCGGTCGTCGAGGCCCGGCTGGCCACCGGACTGAACTCGACCGAGAGCAGCGAGGACTGGATCCGCGTGCAGCTCTCCTCCGACGGCGACGATCTCGTCGCGACCCCGCTGACCCGCCGGGCCGGGGTGCTCACCTCGCTGGTGCGGGCCGACGGCATCGTCGTGCTGCCCGCCGGGACCCCCGGTCCCGGGGCCGGTGACCGGGTCCCGGTACGCCTGCTCCGCACCTGAGACGCTGACCCCGCCCGTCCCGAGCACGCCCGTCCCGAGCACGCCCAAGGAGAGTCCCGATGGACCGGAACGTCACGCCCGACGCGATCCTGCAGCTCGGCTTCGGGTTCTGGGGCGCGAAGACGCTCCTGAGCGCGGTCGAGCTCGGCGTGTTCACCGCGCTGGCCGACGGACCGAAGCCGCTGCCGGTGCTGTCCGCGGAGTTCGGGCTGCACCCGCGCTCGGCGGTCGACTTCTTCGACGCGCTCGTCGCCCTCGGAATGCTGACCCGGGACGACAACGGCTACGCCAACACCCCCGCGACCGCGGCGTACCTGGACCGCAACTCCCCCACCTACGTCGGCGGCATCCTCGAGATGGCGAATGCCCGGCTGTACACGCACTGGGGCAACCTCACCGAGGCGCTGCGGACCGGCGAGCCGCAGAACGAGGCCAAGGGCGGCGGCGACGACCTGTTCGACGCGCTGTACTCCGACCCCGACCGGCTCCAGCAGTTCCTGCGGGCGATGACCGGCGCGAGCCTCGGCCCCGCGTACGCGCTCGCCGAGGCCTTCCCGTGGAAGGACTACTCCAGCTTCCTCGACGTCGGTTGTGCCCAGGGCGCGGTGCCCGTCGCGCTCGCGAAGGCGCACCCGCACCTGACCGGCGCCGGCTTCGACCTGCCGGCCGTCGAGCCGATCTTCACCGAGTACGTCACCGAGCACGGCGTCGCCGACCGCGTCACCTTCGCCGGCGGGGACTTCTTCACCGACGACCTGCCGAACGCCGACGTCGTCGTGATGGGCCGGATCCTGCACGACTGGCCGTTCGAGACCAAGTTCGAACTGCTCGGCAAGGCCTACGACGCGCTGCCCGAGGGCGGCGCGCTGATCGTCTACGAGACCCTGATCGACGACGACCGGCGCGAGAACGCCTTCGGTCTGCTGATGAGCCTGAACATGCTCATCGAGACTCAGGGCGGCTTCGACTACACCGGCAAGGACTGCAGCGGGTGGATGACGCTCGTCGGCTTCACCGAGACCCGGGTCCAGCACCTCGCCGGACCCGTCTCGATGGTCGTCGGGATCAAGTAGCGCGTGGCGGATCGGCCGCTGGGTATCGGGATGGGGTTCGGACACCCCTTCCGAGAAGAGGAACCAGCATGGCCACCCGCGTGGGGTACTTCGTCGGCAGCCTGTCGTCGACCTCGATCAACCGGGTCCTCAGCCGCGCGCTGATCCGCCTGGCCCCGGAGCACCTGGAGTTCACCGAGATCCCGATCGGGAACCTGCCGCTCTACAGCCCCGACCACGACGCGAACTACCCGCCGCAGGCGCTCGCGCTGAAGGAGGCGATCGCCGGCTCCGACGCGGTTCTGTTCGTCACGCCGGAGTACAACCGGTCGATCCCGGGGGCGTTGAAGAACGCCATCGACTGGGCCTCGCGGCCGTGGGGACAGAACTCCTTCCACCACATGCCGGCGGCGGTGATCGGGGCGTCGATCGGCGCGATCGGGACCGCCGTGGGCCAGCAGAGCCTGCGCGCGGTGCTGAGCTTCTGCAACGCGCGGCAGATGACCTCGCCGGAGGCCTACGTCCACTTCACGCCCGAGGTGTTCCGCGACGACGGAGAGATCACCGACCCCTCGACCGCGGAGTTCCTGACCGACTACATGCAGGAGTTCGCGACCCACATCGAACGCGTCCTCACCGTCATCCCCCGGCGGTAAGTCCTCAGGCCTTCACCGCCTGCTGATCTGACGGGGCCTCGGCCGGGACCGCGGCGACCGGGGCGTCCGCCGGGGCTTCGGCCGGGGCGAGGCCCGGGTTGTAGTTGGGCAGGTCGGTGTCCGGGTACTCGTCGGCCCACGGGAAGCGGCCGAGCTTCTTGTCGAGCTTGTAGCGCAGCCGGCCGTGCTGCTTCATGTAGTGCCAGACGAAGTGCATCGTCACCGGCTGGGGGCGGATCCAGAACCCGGACGGGATGATGTCGACCGGCTGGGGGTCGGCGATCTTCACGTCGGCGGCGACCGAGCCCTCGCCGTCCTCGTAGGTCATGCGGGCCAGGACGGTGCCGTCGCGCTCGCAGATCTGGGACTCGCCGGTCATGATCGTGTTCCACGGGATGCCGGGCATCGCGGGCGTCTTGCCCTTGATGTTCCCGACGTGCCACGCCGTCGCGGCGGGGGCGCCGACGGCGCGGGCCAGCGTCCGGGTCGTGTCAGCGGCCCAGACGCGGTAGTACTCCATGTCGCGGTTGAACCAGCCGCGCGGGAACGCCCACGTCGGGTACGACGGCCAGCAGCACCCGGCGAGGATGAGGTTCACGCGCGCCGCCGCCATGCGTCGCGCGGTGCGGGAGCGGCCGGTCTCGAAGCCGCACGCCAGCCCGACGGTGCCGAACCGGTGGCTGAAGACGCCGGGGTCGGTGCCGGGCGTGTAGTAGCAGTACTCCCACACGCTCGGCTCGTCCTTGTCGTGCAGGTTGGTCGTGCCGTCCGGGTCGGCGAGGACGAACGTGTTCCGGGTGTCCTGGCCCCGCTTGGCGAGAAAGCCGCCGCCGACGGTGCAGTCGAGCTCGCGGGCGAGTCGCTTGAGCAGCTGGTACGGCGCCCCGTCGACGGGCATCGCGCAGTTGCGCAGCCGCTCGTCGTAGACGTTGGGCGAGGTGAAGGCCTCGGGCAGCACGATCACCTGCGGGTTGTGCTGCCGGTGCGCGTCGCGGACGAGAGCCTCGCAGCGCGCCATGTTCGCCTCCACCTCCCCGATCTTCAGGGCGGGCTGGACGACGGCGATGCGGACGGTGTTGCTCACGAGGCCTGCTCCAGGGTCGGTGCGGGGTGGACGCCGTTGGCGGAGGCGCGCACGAGCTCGCCCTCGTCGCGGGCGAGGTCGCTGCGCTGCGGCTGACGCGGCGCCACGTGATCAGCCGTCAGCTTCTCCGGCGGGATCGGTTTGGTGCCGCCCCACGCCTCCCAGTTCCGGGGCACGAGCCGCTTGCCGCGCGAGATGCGGGCGAGGTCGCGGTAGAGCCGGGCCTTGGTGCTCAGCTCGCGCGTGACGTCGCCGAGGACGTCGCGATTCGACTGCCGCCGGTCCAGGAAGCCGCGGGCGGTCCAGGTGATCAGGTCCGGGTAGTTGAGGAGCTTCTCGGGCGAGAGCGTCCGGCCGAAGGCGTCGGCGAGGCGGCGGGCCCGCTGCGGGTCGTGCTCGCTGGCCTTCCAGATCTCCAGCTCCACCGGCGAGACCGGGTGCGTCTTCGAGAGGCGGAGCGCGAAGTGGTAGCTGATGACGCACTCCCGGTCGCGGTCGAGCTCCCAGTCGAACAGGGCGCGGTCGAGCCACGTCGGGTCGTCGAGCGCCGCCGCGGCGGCCTGGCCGAGCTTGCGGCCGTAGTGGACGCCGTCGCGGATGCCCTGCGCGATGACCGGGTCCTTGAAGTGCCCGGCGTCGCCGACCAGCGCCCAGCCGGGGCCGGAGGACTTGCGGAAGTAGGAGAACGGGTCGGAGGCCTTGCGCAGCTTGGTGCGCGGGGCGCCGCCGGCGATGCGCTCCTTGAGCATCGGGTACTGGTTCAGGCGCTCGTTCCAGTGGACGAGGTCCTGGCCGAACCAGTTGACCTGCTCGCGCGGCGGCATGAACAGCACGACCGCGCCGTTGTCGCACGTCGGGAAGTACATGCCGAGGGTGTCACCGACGCGCCACTGGAACAGCTGCGACCGCTCCTCGCTGTCCGCGGGGTACGGGTCGTCGACGTACATGAAGACCAGGCCGCGGCCGTTCTCGTCGCGGCGGTACGGCACCGCGGACCCGACCAGCGAGGCCACCGTCGACCGGCGGCCGTCGGCGCCGATGACGAGCTTGCAGCCGATCGTCCCGGTGTTGCCCTCGCGGTCCTTGTAGTGGACACCGCTCACACGCCCGGCCGTCCACTCCAGCCCGGTGACCTTCGTGGCCTCGCGGATCTCGGCGCCGGCCTCGCGGGCCACGTCGACCAGGACGCCGTCGAGCGTCGTACGCCGGGGGCACATGCCGAAGTCGTAGCCGTCGACCGGGGTGTAGTCCCAATGGACGTCGATCCCGCCGTGGTTGATCAGCACCTTCGGCTGCTTGGGGGTCCCGGTCGCGAGCAGCGGTTCCAGCGCCCCGAGGGCGGCGAGCTCGGCGGTCAGCGTCGGGAAGACGACGTGGGTCGAGAGCGTGTCGGAGGGGAAGGTCGAGGAGTCGAGCACGACGACCTTCCGGCCGCGCCGGGCCAGTTCGATCGCCGCCGGGGATCCGGCCACGCGGGCACCCACCACCACGACGTCCGCCTGCTCACGCCTGCTCATCCGTGTCTCCGCCCTCACGCTCGTCCTGTGTCCGGGCTCACACCCTGCCGTGCGCCGGTCCCCCGCAGCACCGTCCGGGAGCACGAAGTTCGCTGGCGATCGTCGGTCTGACAGGTCTAGGGTCGCGGCGATGGCTGACGAGGACGAGGTCGCACGGCTGCGCCGGCAGCTCTCGGACCTGCACGGACTGTTCGTCCTCGGGATGCTGATGACCGAGACCCGGGACGCCGACGAGATCGTCGCCCTCGCGCTCGGGTCGGCCCCGGCGCTCGGGCCGTGCTCGTCGGTCGAGGCGCAGCTGGAGGCGGGGTCGGAGGACGAGGTCGCCCGCCCCGCCACGGCGTGGAGCGCCGCCTATCCCCTGCACGGCCCCGGCGGGCTGCGGGGCCACCTCGTCGTCGGGGCGGACGCGCCGCCCCCGGCGGAGGCCGAGTTCCTCTGGCGGGTACTCGCCCACCAGACCGGGACCTCGCTGGCCAACGCCGAGCTGCACCAGCAGGCGCTCGCCGAGGCCGCGGCCGCGGACGCCGCGAAGGAGCGGCTGGCCGCGACGGTGTCCGACCTGGAGCGCACGGTCGAGATCCACGAGGCCCTCGCCCGGGTGAGCGCGGCCGGCGGCGGCGAGGCCGGGATCGCCGCGGCGGTCGCGGAGCTGACCGGGCGGGGCGTCGCCGTCGAGGACCGCTTCGGCAACCTGCGCGCGTGGGCCGGTCCCGGCCGTCCGGACCCGTACCCGAAGCCGGATCGCCGGGCCCGCGCCGAGCTGATCCGCCGCGCCCAGGCCGAGGGCCGCCCGCTGCGCGCCGACGGCCGGCTGCTCGCGCTGGCCCAGCCGCGGGACGACGTCCTCGGCGTCCTCGTCCTGGCCGACCCGGACGGCGACGCCGGGCCGCTCGACACCGTCGCGCTGCAGCACGGGGCGGTGGTGCTGGCGATGGAGCTCGCGCACGTCCGGACCCTCGCCGAGACCGAGCTGCGACTGCGGCGGGACCTGGTCTCGGACCTGACGACCGGCACCGACGCGGCCGGCGCGCACCTGCGCGCGCAGGCGCTCGGCCACGACCTGCACCAGCCGCACCAGGTGCTCGCGATCGGCGGGGCGGAGACCGACGAGCTCGCCGACGCCGTCGACGCCGCGGTCACCCGGCTCGGGCTGACGGCGCTGACCGGCCGCCGCTCGGACACGGTGCTCCTGCTCGCCGCCGCCCCGGTGCCGACGGCCGACCTGCTCGCCGCGGTCGGCGACCGGCTCGCCCGCGCCGTGGCGATCGGGGTCGGGCGGGTCTGCTCGGCGCCGGCGGACTACCCCGACTCGTGCCGGGAGGCGCTGCTCGCGCTCGACGTCCGGCTGAACTCGGCGGATCCCCACGGCGCGACGACCTACGCCGACCTCGGGATCTTCCGTCTCCTCGCCGCGGGCGGGCCGAACCCCGAGCTCGACGCGTTCGTCCAGCAGTGGCTCGGCGCGCTGCTGGAGTACGACGCCCGGCACCGGTCCGACCTGGTCCGGACGCTGATCGAGTACCTCGAACGCGGCGGCAACTACGACGAGACCGCGCAGGCCGTCGCCGTCCACCGGAGCACGCTGCGCTACCGGCTCCAGCGGATCCGGGAGATCAGCGGCTACGACCTCGCCGACGTCGACAGCCGGTTCAACCTGCACGTCGCGACCCGGGCTTGGCGGATCCTCCAAGGCGCGCCGCGCTGACCCTTCGGTGGGACGGCCCCGGCCTGCGAGGCGAGATTCGACCGCCGACTCTCGTGCTCGCAGGCCCAAGCTTTGCCGGCTCGGGCCTGCCAGACTCCGGCCATGAGCGCCCCGACCCTGTCCGCGGAACGGTTGACGACCGCCCCGGGCGACCACGTCTGCGCCTTCTACCGGGGCGAGGCGGAGCGGCGGGAGATCCTGCGCGAGTTCCTCGCCGCCGGGCTTGCCGCGGGGGCGCCGTGCCTGTGCATCGCCGGCGACGCCGACCGGGAGTGGCTGGCCCAGACCCTCGGACCCGACCTGGCGCTGGACTCCTACCCCGCGACCTACACCCACGGCGGCGCCTTCGACCGGGAGCACCTGCTCTCCTACTGGCAGGCCTGGGGCGAGGCGCACGGTCGCGGGACGCGCACGGCGAGCGACATGAGCTGGGCCGAGGCGGCGTTCGGGACGCCCGTCCTCGAGGAGTTCATGGCCTACGAGGCCGAGACCACCGCGCTGGCCCGCCAGCTCGACGCGACCGCCCTGTGCCTGTACGACCTGGAGCGGCTCGGGCGGCACGTGATCATCCCCGCGCTGCGGGCGCACCCCGTCGTCCTCGTCAGTGGTGTCCTGGTTCGCAACCCGTACTGCGAGGCGCGGTAACGTCCGCCACATGGCAGCGACTGTTGTTCTCGTTCACGGCGCCTTCCACGGCAGCGGTTACTGGGCCCCCACGCTCAAGGGCCTCGCGAATCTCGGCATCAACGCTCTGGCCCCCGACCTCCCCGGCCGCGGCGCCGACACCCGGCCCCAGCCGGACCTGCTCGGTGACATCGCCGCGCTGACCGAGGTCCTGGACGGCGTACCGGGTCCGATCGTCCTCGTCGGGCACTCCTACGGCGGCGCGGTCGTCACCGGCGCGGGCCTGCACCCCAACGTCGAGCACGTCGTCGTCCTCGCCGGGTACCTCCTGGAGGAGGGCGAGACGATCAACACCGCCGGCGTGGTCGGCGAGGTCGAGGGCATCGACCACACCGGCCGGCCCAACCTGCGCGACGCGCTCTCCATCGAGGACGGGGTGGCGACGATCCTCCCCGAGCCGGCCCGGCCGATCTTCTACTCGGACTTCGACGACGAGCAGTACGCCGAGATCATCACGATGCTGAGCCCGCAGCGGCTCGACTCGTTCAACCAGCACCCCGGCAAGTACGCCTTCTACGAGAAGAAGTCGACCTTCCTGGTCTGCAACAACGACATGGTCATCCACCCGCACATCCAGCGGATCATGGCCCGCCGCACCACCCGGGCCGCGGCCTGGGACTGCGGCCACTTCCCGATGATCACCGAGGCGGACAAGACCGTCCGGTTCCTGGCGAAGATCGCCGGACAGGTCTGACGGGAGCTCAGGCGCTCAGCTGAACGCCTGGACCAGGGACCAGAGCGAGAGCGTCACCATCACCCCGGCGGCGACCCGCCGGACGACGAGCAGCGGCACCTTGGTCGCGATCGTCCGTCCGGCGGCGAGAGCCAGCCCGGAGACGGCGCACAGGGCCACGAAGGCGCCGATCCCGACCGCGAGCGCGCTGTTGTTGGCGGCGAGGTTCGCGGTGGTGATCTGGGTGAGGTCGCCCCACTCGCTGACGAAGACGGCGAGGAAGCCGGCGCTGTAGGCGGGCCAGAACCGCTGGGTGGCGTCGAAGCCGGACTCGTCGACGGTCTCCGAGGACCCGCGCAGGATCAGCAGGGCCCCGAGCGCGAACATCGCGGCCGAGGCGAGCTTGACCGGGCGGTCCGGGAGCTGGGCCAGCGCCCCGCCGACGAGGGCCGCGAGCGTCGCGTGGACGGCGAACGCCGAGCTGGTTCCGAGCCAGACGTACCGCGCCCGCATCCGGGCGCCCATCGCGAGCGAGGCGAACATCGTCTTGTCCGGCAGCTCCGCCAGGAAGATGACCCCGAAGGCCGTCCCGGCCACCACCGCTGCGTTCGCCACCGCGCCATCCTCCCCGCCGGGCGGGCCCGTCTCGGCCCGGGGCGGGTGTGGGTCGCGTCACCGGAGAGGCGCGCCACAAAGGCGAAATTGCTGCTCAAGGCGGGCGCGTCGGCGTGAGATCCTCCATTCGTAGGACCAAGATCAATCCGAACGGCCCCGTCAAGATCGTTGTGATCTCCGTCGAAGTGTGGCCGGGGACGTACAGCGGTAGACGGAGTGATCATGAGCTTGATCGACACGAACAACACCTCGCAGGCCCTCGACCCCGAGGTGGAGAACGCCCGCGCCGACGCGCGCGGCATCGCCTTCCTCGCCGTCATGGCCGTCGCGGGCGCCCTCACCGTCGCCGCGACCCTGACCCTCGCCACCCCCTCCGGCTCCCCCGCGAAGCCCGGGACCCCCACCGCCCCCGTCGCGGCCCCCGTCGCCGCCGCCCGCTGACGCCCGCCGACACCCTTTTTCGACATTGCGCCGATCCGGCGCGACGCAGCCCACCCGGGCGACGCTCGACGGGTACGGTGCGAACGTGAGCGACGGCACCCTCGCGACGCAGTTCGCGAACCCCGAGGAGCTGGCCCGGGCCCTGGACGGGGTCGACTACCTCGCGGACCCCGGCATCGCGACCGCGGCGTTCCTCGCCCTGCGGCTGGGGCGGCCCCTGTTCCTCGAAGGTGAGGCCGGGGTCGGGAAGACCGCCCTGGCGCACGCGCTGGCGAAACTGTCGGGCACTCCCCTGATCCGGCTCCAGTGCTACGAGGGCATCGACGCGGCCCAGGCGCTCTACGACTGGGACTTCCCCCGCCAGCTGCTGCACCTGCGCGCGGCCGAGGCGGCCGGCGGCGCGGACGCGGCACGGCTGGAGGGCGAGCTCTACGACCGCCGGTTCCTGCTGGCGCGGCCGCTGCTGCAGGCGATCGAGACCAGCCCGGCCGTCCTGCTCGTCGACGAGCTCGACCGCGCCGACGACGAGTTCGAGGCGTTCCTGCTCGAGGTCCTCTCGGACTTCACGATCTCGATCCCCGAGCTCGGGACGATCCACACCGACACGCCCCCGGTCGTCGTCGTCACCTCGAACCGGACGCGCGAGGTCCACGACGCCTTGAAGCGGCGCTGCCTCTACCACTGGCTGGACCACCCGCCGTACGAGCGCGAGGTCGAGATCCTGCGACGGCGGCTGCCGGACGTCACCGAGGAGCTCGCCGACCAGGTCGCCTACGCGACGGGCGTGCTGCGGGAGCTGAACCTGCTCAAGCCGCCGGGGATCGCGGAGTCGCTGGACTGGACCGCGGCCCTGCTCGCCCTCGGGGCGCGGCGTCTCGACGTCGACGCCGCGGCGCGGACCCTCGGCGCGGTGCTCAAGTACCGCGAGGACACCGACCGCGTCACCACCGCCGGCCTGGCGCAACTCGTCCGCTGATGACCCGCGGCGGCCAATCCGGACCCGACCGGGACATCGTCGTCACGATGGCCGGTTTCGTCCGGACGCTGCGGGCCGCGGGGATGGTCGCCGACACCGGACGGTTCGAGGCGATGCTGCGGGCGCTCCACACCCTCGACGTCCGGCGCGGGGTCGACGCGTACTGGGCCGGCCGGCTGACGCTGTGCACCGGACCCGAGGACATCGCCCGCTTCGACGCGGCGTTCGCGGCGTACTTCGGCGGGGAGATCCCGCGCAACGCCGCCCTCGGCCTGCAGAAGACGCCGAGCCGGGTCGTCGGCATCACCGCCCTCGACACGCTCGACGGCGAGACCGACGCCCCGACCGAGACGCAGGAGCTCGCGACCGAGGCCTCGGACACCGACCTGCTGCGCCAGGCCGACTTCGCGACGCTGACCGACGAGCAGCGGGAGGAGGTTCGGCGGATGCTGGCCCAGCTCGCCGCCGTCGGGCCGACGCGCCGGAGCCTGCGCACCGAGGCCGCCGCCCGCGGGGACGTCGACCCGCGCCGGGTGCTGCGCGCGATGCTCCGCCGTGGCGGGGAGACCGTCGAACTCCCCCGGAAGAGCAAACGCGACCGGCCGCGCCGGATCGTCCTGCTCCTCGACGTCTCCGGGTCCATGGAGCCCTACGCCGAGGCGTACCTGCGCTTCGCGCACACGCTGAGCCGCCGGCGGCCGGCCGTCGAGGTCTTCACGATCGGGACGCGGCTGACACGCATCACCCGCGCGATGTCCGCGCGCGACCCGGACGCGGCGCTGAAGGCGGTCGCGGCCGCGGTGCCCGACTGGTCCGGCGGCACGCGCCTCGGCGAGTTGCTCCAGGCCTTCCTCGACCGCTGGGGCCAGCGGGGCATGGCGCGCGGCGCCGTCGTCGTCATCGCCAGCGACGGGTGGGAGCGGGGCGAGGTGGACCTGCTCGCCGACCAGATGGCGCGGCTGCGGCGACTCGCCCGGGCGGTCGTCTGGGTCAACCCGCACGTCGGCAAGGAGGGGTTCGCGCCGACCGCCGCCGGGATGTCGGCCGCACTACCCCATATCGACCGACTTGTCTCGGGCCATTCGGTGGAGGCGTTCGCCGAACTCGCGAAATTGCTGTCCGAGGACTTTCTCCGGGCCGCTCGCCTCTGGCCCGTTCCAAGGTCCGCTGCCTAGGGTGGCCACGTGTCGGTGACGCTCCACTGACGCTGCGAAACCTGACCGTCCCATCACAACTTCATGAGCCCGTCCTCCTGTACCGCCCGGTTGGAGAAGACCTTGGTAGCGATCAATGTCAATGTCGACGGACGATCCGCGTCCCACGACGTAGAGCCCCGCCTGCTCCTCGTCCATTACCTCCGTGACGTGCTCGGCAAGGGCGGAACGCCCGTCGGGTGCGACACCTCGAACTGCGGGGCCTGCACGGTCTCGCTCAACGGCCAGTCGGTGAAGAGCTGCACCGTGCTGGCCGTGCAGGCGGACGGCGCCGACGTCCTCACCATCGAGGGCCTGGCCGACACCGTGGACAGCGATCTGCACCCGGTGCAGGAGGCGTTCCGCGAGTGTCACGGCCTCCAGTGCGGTTACTGCACGCCCGGCATGATCATGGCGTCGGTCGACCTGCTGAAGGAGAACCCGAACCCGAGCGAGGCCGAGATCCGTGAAGGTCTGGAGGGCAACCTCTGCCGGTGCACGGGCTACCACAACATCGTGCGTGCGGTGCAGACCGCGGCCGCGGCGATGGGCTCGGGGGTGACGGCATGACGGTCACCGACAAGGAGTACGAGTCGGCGTTCGGCCAGCCGCTGCGCCGCAAGGAGGACGCGCATCTGATCACGGGTCAGACGCGCTGGGTCGACAACCTCTCCGCCCCCGGGATGCTGTACGCGGCGTACCTGCGCAGCCCGATGGCCCACGCGAAGATCCGCGTCAACACGGAGCCGGCGAAGTCCTACCCCGGCGTCGTCGCGGTGTACAGCGCCGCCGACTTCGGTGAGGCGCAGGCCGTCATCCCCGACGCGTGGACCGTCCACCCGGAGATGAAGAAGCCGGTCATGACGCCGCTGGCCACCGACGAGGTCCGGTACGTGGGCGAGCCCATCGCGGTGGTCGTGGCCGAGACGCGCTACCAGGCCGCCGACGCCCTCGAGGCCATCGACGTCGACTACGAGCCGCTGACCGCGGTGGTCGACCTCGAGGAGGCCGTCAAGGACGAGGCGCTCGTGCACTCCTCCATCGGCACGAACACCTGCTTCTACATCGAGTCCCCCGGCGAGGACTACCAGGCCGCGAAGGCCCGGGCCGAGTCCGAGGGTGGCGTCGTCATTTCGCGCCGCTTCCGTCAGCAGCGCCTGCTGCCGACGCCGATGGAGCCGCGCGCGGTGCTCGTCGTCCCGACCATGGACGACGTGACGGTGTATGCGGCGACGCAGATCCCGCACGTGCTGCGCCTGCTGCTCGCGATGCTGACGGGGCAGCCGGAGCACAAGCTGCGCGTGGTCGCCCCGGACGTGGGCGGCGGCTTCGGCGGGAAGATCAACTGCCTGACCGAGGAGATCATCGGCGTCCACCTGGCCCGGCGGCTCGGCCGGCCGGTGAAGTGGACCGAGTCGCGCAGCGAGAACTTCCTGCAGATGCACCACGGCCGTGCGCAGATCCAGGACATCGAGATCGCGGCCACCCGCGAGGGCAAGCTGCTCGGCCTCAAGGTCGACCTGATCGCGGACCTCGGCGCGGGCCTGCGCCTGTTCACCGCCGGCGTGCCGATGTTCGGCGCGGCGATGTTCAACGCGATCTACAAGATGGACGCCTACCAGTTCAACTGCCGGACGGTGTTCACCAACCTCACCCCGACCGACGCCTACCGCGGCGCCGGCCGGCCCGAGGCGACGTACGCCATCGAGCGGATGATGGACGAGCTCGCCGCCGAGCTCGGCATGGACCCGATCGAGGTGCGGCGCAAGAACTGGATCGAGCACCACGAGTTCCCGTACACGACGATCTCGGGCTCGGTCTACGACTCCGGCAACTACGAGGCCGCGACCGACCGGGCCGTCGAACTGTTCGACTACGACGCCCTCCGCGCCGAGCAGAAGGCCCGCCGGGAGCGCGGTGACCGCAAGCAGATCGGCATCGGCGTCTCGACCTTCACCGAGGCGTGCGGGCTCGCGCCCTCGCGGGTGATGGGTCAGCTCGGCGTCGGCGCCGGCGGTTGGGAGCGCGCGGAGATCCGCGTGACGCTCACCGGCAAGATCCAGGTGGTCTCCGGCTCGACGCCGCACGGCCAGGGTCACTGGACGGCGTGGTCGCAGCTGGTGTCGGACAAGCTCGGGGTGCCGTTCGAGGACGTCGAGCTCCTCGCCGGCGACACCGCGACCGGACCGCAGGGCATGGACACCTACGGCTCACGGTCGCTGGTCGTCGGTGGCTCGGCGATCGTGAAGGCCTGCGACAAGGTCATCGAGAAGGCGAAGCGGGTCGCGGCGCACACCCTCGAGGCGAACCCGGACGACCTGGAGTTCGCGAACGGTGTCTTCACCGTCAAGGGCTCCCCCGGACCGCAGATCTCCTTCGTCGAGGTCGCGGCGGCCACGCAGTTGGCGCACAACCTCCCGGACGGGATGGAGCCGTCGCTGAACTCGGCCTACACCTTCGACCCGGTGAACCTCTCGTACCCGCACGGCACGCACCTGTGCGCTGTCGAGATCGACACCGAGACCGGGTGGACCGAGATCTACCGGTACGCGTGCGTGGACGACGTCGGGACCGTCGTGAACCCGATGATCGTCGAGGGCCAGATCCACGGCGGTCTGGTGCAGGGCATCGCGCAGGCTCTGTTCGAGGAGGCCGTCTACGACGACGCCGGGAACCTCATCACCGGCACGCTCGTGGACTACCTGGTCCCGTCCGCGGCTGACGTCCCGTCATTCCTGACGGACCGTACGGAGACGCCGTCGACGGACAACCCGATCGGCGCCAAGGGCGTCGGCGAGGCCGGGTGCATCGCCTCGACCCCGGCGGTCGTGAACGCGATCGTCGACGCGCTGCGCCCGCTCGGCATCAACGACGTCCAGATGCCGTGCACACCGGAGCGCGTCTGGCGAGCCATCCAGTCGGCGAAGGGCGGTGCGGCATGATCCCGGCGAAGTTCGACTACGTGCGGGTCACCACCGCGGCGGACGCGGTGGCGGCGCTCGGCACGAGCGAGGACGCGAAGATCCTCGGCGGTGGGCAGTCCCTGATCCCGATCCTGCGGCTGCGGCTCGCCGCGCCGGAGCTGATCGTGGACGTCTCGGGTTGCTCCGAGATGACCGGCGTCTCCGAGGACGGCGACGCGATCGTCATCGGGGCGGCGACGACGCACCACGACGTGCTGAACAACCCGCTGGTGCGGGAGCACGCGCCGCTGCTGGCGCAGGCGACCGCGACGGTGGCGGACCCGCAGGTCCGGCACCGGGGCACGTTCGGCGGCGCGATCGCGCACGCCGACCCGGCGGGTGACCTGCCGGGTGTGACGCTCGTCCACGGCGCGACGATGACCATCGCCGGGCCGGGCGGGACGCGTGAGGTGGCGGCGTCGGACTTCTTCGTCGACTACCTGACGACGACGCTGGCCGAGGACGAGGTGCTCGTCTCCGTGCGGCTCCCGAAACTGGGCGCCGGGTGGGGCACGCACTACGAGAAGTTCAACCGGGTGGCGCAGGCCTGGTCGATCGTGGGTGTGGCCGCGGCGGTGCGGCGCGAGAGCGGCAGCATCGCCGAGGCCCGGATCGCGCTGACCAACATGGGTCCGACCCATCTGCGGGCGGCGGCGACCGAGGCGGCGCTCGCCGGGTCGGCGGCCTCCGCCGAGGCGATCACGGCCGCGGCGGCGTCCGCGGCCGAGGGCACGAACCCGACCAGCGACCTCAACGCGCAGGCGGACTACCGGGCCGAGCTGGCCCGCGTCCTGACCGGTCGCGCGGTCGCGAAGGCGGCGGGTCTGTCCTGACCGTCGCATCGAACAGTTGGTTCACTTGAGTCGACGGCCCGTCCCGGACGCCCCCGGGGCGGGTCGTCGCTCGTTACGTCCGACGATGTGGCTGCTATTGCACGCATCTGATCGGACGTCCGACCCGAATGTCCGCGTGAGAGGCTGAGGTCATGGAGCTGCAGCACGAGTTCACCGTCCCCGTCCCGGTCGAGCGCGCCTGGGAGATCCTCAACGACGTCGAGGGCATCGCGCCCTGCATGCCGGGGGCCGCAGTCGACGAGGTGCGGCCCGCCAAGGACGGTGGGCAGGTCGAGGTCGACGGCCGGGTGAAGGTGAAGCTCGGCCCGATCTCGGTGACGTACTCGGGGACCGCGACCTTCATCGAGGTCGACGAGGCCGCGCGGCGTCTGGTCGTGAAGGCGGCCGGCAAGGAGACCCGCGGGTCCGGGACCGCGAACGCGACGATCACCGCGGTGCTGACCGACAAGGGCGAGTCGACGACCGTGGCCGTGACGACCGACCTCGCGATCACCGGCAAGCCGGCCCAGTTCGCGCGGGGCGTCATGGTGGACGTCTCGAACAAGCTGCTCGGGCAGTTCGTCGACTGCCTGTCGGCGAAGATCACCGCTCCCGCCGAGCCGGAGCCCGCTCCCTCGATCCCGGGCTACTCCACCCCTCCGGGCGAGACCGACGACGCCGACCCGACCGGGGTCTCCGCCGCCGGCGGAGCCGGCCGCGCCCCGGCCTCGGCCCCGGAGTCGGGGTACTCCCCCGGTTCGAACGGCACCCGCGCCACCCCGCGGACCATCCCGCCCCAGCGCACCGAGCCCGAGGCCATCGACCTGCTCGGCACCGCGGGGACCCCGGTCCTCAAGCGCCTCGCCCCCCTCGCCGGGGTGGTCGTGCTTCTCCTCTTCCTCCTCGCCCGCCGCCGGAAGTAACTCGCCGGGGGCCTCGGGGTTCATCTTCGCCGGCGCGGCGCGCCCATCCCGAACCTCGGATGGGCGCGGCGCGCGGGAGAAGCTGACCGATCCGCGCGTGGCGCGGCGAAAGAATCGCCGCGGCGCCGGACATTCTGTGGCCGTGAGCCCTGTCCAGGACGCCCGGCGGCGCGCCGAGTTCGAGCAACTCGTCGCGCAGGCGTACGAGCCGCTGCAGCGGTTCCTGCGTCGGCGGACCGACCCGGCGACGGCGGACGACGTCCTCGGGGACGTGCTGCTGGTGCTGTGGCGCCGCGTCGACGAGATCCCGGCCGAGGCGCCGGTGGCCTGGTCCTACGGGGTGGCGCGCGGATGTCTGGCGAACCACGTCCGGGGATCGGTGCGGCAGGAGCGGCTGGTCGAGCGGCTCAAGCAGGAGCCCGCCGGCGGACCGGCGCTCGGGGCCGAGCACGAGGCGCTCGACGAGGCGATGGCTCAGCTGCCGGAGAACGACCGTGAGCTGCTGCGCCTGTGGGCGTGGGAGCAGCTCGCGCCACGGGAGATCGCGACGGTCCTGGGGATCACGCCGAACGCCGCGAGCATCCGGCTCCATCGCGCGATCGGCAAGCTGAAGGAGCTGATGGGACGCCCCGCCACCGGCGGAGCAGCCCGGGGTGAGACGGAAAGGGGTGCGGGCGCATGAGCAACGAGAACGTCCCCTCCGACGAGTTCCCCGCCGACCTCCCGGCCGACTTCGACTTCGCCGCCGACGACGACCTCCGCGCCCTCCTCGCGGACCTCGACCCGATGGCCGAGCGCGTCCCGGTCGATCCGGTCACGAGCGCGCGGGCCCGGGAGCAGGTCGAGCGCGTGCTGGCGGCCGGGGCGGACGTCGTGACGCCGCCGGCCGCGCGGTCCCGCTGGGCCCGGCCGTCCTCGTGGCTCGCCGCCGCGGCGGCGGTCGCCGCGATCGCGGTCGGGACGACTGTTGCCGTCACCGCCGCCGGGGGCGAGGACGGCCGCGACGTCGTCGCCGGCCCCACCGTGCTCGAGCTGCAGGGCAACCCGAGCGACCCGATGACCTCGATGTGCCTCGCGTTCGAGGTTCAGCAGCTCGCCAAGGCGCCAGTCGCGTTCGCGGGCACGGTCACCGAGATCGGCGCCGAGCAGGTCACCCTCGACGTCGACCGCTGGTTCACCGGCGGGACCGCGGACGTCGTCACCGTCGCGACCCCGGAGGGCATGCCCACCGCCGCCCTCGACGGCGTGAACTGGGAGACCGGCAAGCGGTACCTGATCAGCGCCACCGACGGCATGGTCGACGCCTGCGGCTACAGCGGCCCCGCCACCCCCGAGTTCGAGACGCAGTTCGAGCAGGCCTTCCCGACGAAGTCCTGACGGCAGGTCAGGAACTACCAGAGCACCGGCAGTCCGGGGAGCTCCGAGAACACGTTGTCCCGGGTGACCAGCGTCGCCTGCGCGAGCATTGCCTGCGCAGCCAGCATTCGGTCAAACGGATCGGGGTGCGCCCAGGTCATCGTCCCGGCGCGAATCGCGTCGGCCGCGGTGATGGGCCTGTGGTGCGCACCGAGCCGACGGCAGTACATGTCGTGCTGACTGACCAACGCCTCCGCCTCCGGCCACTTGCCGCTGTGGAACTTGATGGCCAACTCCCACGCCGTCACGGCGGAGACGAGCACGTCGTTGCCGATGTCCGTGATTGCCCCACGGGCGCGGTCGGAGAGTCGGTCCGGTGTACTGATCGCCCAGGCGTACGCGTGGGTGTCGAGCAGCAAAGTGCTCATGTCCACCGGGCCAGGTCTGCCTCGTTCAAAGGGTCGAACAGGTCGTCCGGAAGCTCGAGCGGGACGAACCCGAGCTCGCGACCAGGCGGCGGTGCGATCGGGACCAAGCGCACGAGTGGCCGACCGGCGCGTGCCACGACGACGTCCTCGCCCGCGAGGGCGGCATCGAGCAAGCGGGAAAGATTCGCTTTCGCCTCGGCCACGTTGTACGTGCTGGTCATGATGGTCAGACTAACATGACCAACTCGGGTCGGCGCGCCTGTCATGCGCACCTCGCCAACGGGGGCGGCGGTGTCACGATCACGGGCAACGGCGGCAACCCGCGCAGCGCGGCGATCACCAGCAGGATGTTGCGGAGTCCCGCACGAGTGAAGGGGTCGACGTCCAGGCCGGGCGGCAACTCATCGATCTCCTCCTGCCACTCCGGATCGACGCCCTGTGGGCCCGCCCGATGAGCTTGGTAGCGCAGGGCCGACGCCACGACTGCCGCAGCCTCGGCGTCCGCACGTCGGGAGACCACGCGAATGAGATCTGAGGGCAGCCATCCCGCCGTGGTGTGCCCGTCGACGAGCAGGTCCATCGTGCGCGCTAGCCGAATGCTCAGCCACTCCGCGCGCGAGCCCGTCCGGGTGAGCAGGGCTTCAGCGAAGCGACCTGCGTGCTCCGGATTGGCGACCACCAAACTGACCAGGACGGAGGCCCAACACATCAAGTCGTGATCGGCCCGTTCCAGGAGCATCGCGGTCTCGCCGGTGCGAGTGGGGACGCGCCGGCCCGTTTTCTGCGGACGACGAGTGGCGGTGCGGTTCTTCCTGCGCCGAGTCCGGCGGCGCTGCCGGGTTCGAGTGGTCATGGGCGAACCCTGGACCCGGCCACCGACAGTCGGTTTCGGTGCAGGTCAGAGGCCCGCGAAAACTTTTCGTGCCCCGACGAAAGAGTTCCGCGGGTGCCGGACATCCAGTGTGTGACAGGAGAGGGGGGATGGCGGATGAGCGAGTCCTTCGGCGGGACCTCGGAGGAGGACCGACGGCTGCGGGCGCTGCTCACCGGCCTCGACCCGATGTCCGCTCGGGTCCCTGTCGATCCACACACCAGTCCGCGGGCCCGCCAACAACTGGAGCAGATCATGTCGCAGAGCACCGAGTTCGAGACCCCCGTCGCCAAGCGCGCGGGGCGGGGCAAGACCTGGCTCGCCGCCGCGGCGGCCGTGGCCGCGATCGCGGTGGGCACCACCGTCGCCGTGACGTCAGGCGGTGACGACGGCGAGAACGTCGTCGCGGCCCCGACCGTGATGGAGCTGCAGGGCAACCCCAGCGACCCGCTGACGTCGATGTGCCTCGCCTTCGACGTCAAGACGCTCGCCAAGGCGCCAGTCGCGTTCGGGGGGACCGTGACCGACATCGGCAACGAGAAGGTCACCATCGACGTCGACCGCTGGTACAAGGGCGGCGACGCCGACGTCGTCACCGTTCAGACCCCGGAGGGCATGCCCACCGCGGCGCTCGACGGCGTCAACTGGGAGAAGGGTCAGCGCTACCTGATCTCCGCGCACGAGGGCATGGTCGACGGCTGCGGCTACAGCGGCCCCGCCTCCGCCGACTTCGCGAAGCAGTTCGACAAGGCGTTCCCGGCTTCCTGAGCGGGCGTCAGAGCCCACTGACGTCAGCGGGATCGCGCGCTATGGCGCCCGATCCCGCTGACGTTGTGACGTTAGTGGGGACGGGGGCCGGGGTCAGGGTCAGGTTCCGGCCGCGAGGCGGAGGGTCGAGCCGGCGCCGCCGAGGACGGGGCGACCGTGGCCGAAGCAGGCGACGTCGACGTCGAGCTGGGCCAGGGCGCGGAACGCGTCGAGGACCCGCTCCCCGTCGAGGTTGAACACCCCGGGGATGACGGCGCCCTGGTGCTCGGCGATGACGTCTCCGGTGAACAGGACACCCTGGCCGGGGAGGTGGAGGGCGATGCTGCCGTCGGTGTGGCCGGGGACGGCGAGGACCCGCGCTCCTCCACCGAAGGGCAGGACGTCGCCGTCGTGGACGTCGAGGTCGACGGGCACGGGCGGAGCGGCCGCGAGGTCGGCGGCGACCTGGGCGTGGAGCTCGCGTTCCCAGTCGGTGAAGTTCGGCGGCGGACCAGCTTGCTCGCCGCGGATGACCGGCGCATCCGCGACGTGGGCGACGACCTGCGCACCGGTCCGCGCACGCAGCTCGGCCGCGGAACCGACGTGGTCGTCGTGGAAGTGGGTGAGCACGATCCGCGTCAGCTCGCCCGGGTCGCGGCCGCGCCGGGCGAGGGCGTCGAGGATCGCGTCCGTCGACCCGACGGGGCCGGTGTCGATCAGCGTGACGCCGTCCGGGTCGTACCAGACGTAGAGCTGGAACCCGGCGACCTCGACGCGGTCGAGCCGGTCGGTCAGGCGTTCGGCGGACATGCGCACCTCCGTCGGTCGATGCTGCGTCCAACGACGGATGTGCGACAAGCGTTTCCGGGTTCGCCGTCAGCAGAAACCTGACGTGACGTCAGGCGAAGGTGTCGCAGGCGTTGAGGTTGCCGCTGTCGCGTCCGGTGGTGAACCAGCGCTCGCGCTGGGCGGCGCTGCCGTGGGTCCAGGACTCGGGGTCGACGCGCCCGGTGGACTTCTGCTGGATCCGGTCGTCGCCGACGGCGGCAGCGGCGGCCTGGGCCTCGCGGACCTCGTCCTCGCTGACGGAGACGTTCCCGGCGTCGTCGGCGAGCCGACTCCACACGCCGGCGTAACAGTCGGCCTGGAGCTCGAAGGCGACGGAGAGCTCGTTCTTACGCTTGGGCGAGGAGCGTTGCTCCTGGCGCATGCGGTCCTCGGTGCCCAGCATCGTCTGGATGTGATGCCCGGCCTCGTGGGCAAGGATGTAGGCCTGCGCGTACCGCCCCGCGGCGCCGAACTGGCGCTGGAGCTCGGCGAGGAAACCGATGTCGATGTAGATCGACTCGTCACCCGGGCAGTAGAACGGCCCGACCTGCGACGAGGCCCGCCCGCACCCGCCGGTGCTCACGGCCGTCTCGAAGAACGTCAGTGCCGGACGCTCGTAACGCTCGCCGCGACGGGCGAAGTCGTCCGTCCAGACCTCGTTGATCTCGTTGTAGACCTTGACCAGGTAGCAGTCGTCGTACTTCTCGATCGCGCCCTCGGTGTTGCAACGGGTCTGCAGGTCGCCGGAGGTGTCGGCCTTGCTCTGGACGCTCCCGTCGGCGGGAAAGAGCAGGGACGGGTCGAGGCCACTGCCGCCTCCGCCGAGCACGCTGAACAGCGCGTAGACCAGGAGCCCGACGATGCCGACGCCGCCGCCCCCGATCGCGGCGGTGCTGCCCTTGCCCCGGCGGTCGCGGACCCCGGAGGCGTCGACGGAGCTGTCGTCGAACTTGATCACGGCCGGGACGCTACTCCCCGCCGGTCCCGGCGGGCGCGGCGCCTACGCCGGGACGCAGCGGGAGTTCAGGACGGCGTGGACGTCGGTCCGCTCGGGGCCGTCGAGGTGGCCGTCGGCGGCGAGCAGGGTCGTCAGGCCGCGCAGGTCGACGAGCGCGACGCCAGTGATCGACTCGCTCACCCACGGCAGCGGGGTGTCGACGAAGCACAGCGCCCCGTGGACGGGGACGGTGTGGCCGACGTCGACGAGGGTCCGCTGCAGTGTGACGACCTCGCGGCGGAGCTGGTCGACGAGCTCGGTGCGGTCGCGGTAGTTGATGAACAGCCGCTCGTCGCGCGGGGTGAGGATCCCGCCGGTGCGGCGCACCTCGTGGGGGCCGTAGTGGGTCTTCGCGTCGACCACCCAGACCCCGGACGGCGCGACGACGAAGTGATCGACGACCTCCCGGCTCGGCCGGCCGTTGGGCCCGACCGTCCGCCGGTCGTGGAGCGCGAGCACCCCCGGGACAGCCGTGATCGCCGCCGTGACGGGGTCGAGCTCCCGTCGGCGTTCCGTCTCCCGCCGACCACCACGGCGCAGGGGCAGACCGATCACGACTGGGTTATCGGCGTCCCCACGCCCAACGTGAGGGTGACCTAAGACCCGCAGCGGATGCACAGCGCGGGGACAGGGTCAGGCTGGCGGGAAGCGCGAGTCGAGGAGAGCAGCGACCGACGCGCGCGCCGCCGCGTCAAGGTCGCCGCGACGCTGGACGGCCTTGCGCAGCCCCCGGCGGCCGATGAGCGGGATGCCGTCGATCGCCTTGTCGGTCCACGGGAGCGTGGTGCCGACGAAGCAGAGGGCCCCGTGGACCGGGACGTCGAGCTGCGCCGTGATCAGCGCTCGCTGAACCGTTTCGACCTGGCGCTGGAGCCCCTCGATCAGGGAGGTCCGGTCGCGGCCGTTGATTAACAGGCGGTCCTCGCGGGGCCGGAAGACCCCACCGAGGCGCCGCACTTCGAGATCGCCCTTGTGGGTCTTCGTGTCGACCACCCAGACCCCGGACGCCGCCACGACGAGGTGGTCGATGTTCGCGCGCGAACCGCCGTTCAGTCGTCGATCGTGAAGTACCAGGACGTCCGCAATCCCGTCGAGCACCGCGCCGACGGCCTCCTCGCCCTTCGCGCCCTGGTCCCACACCCGAGTCGAGGTCGGCTCCTCATTCAAGGCGAGCAGCAGTCCGCCGATGCGGGGAAAGCGGGCACGGGCGTGGTCCTCCCGCTGTGCCCGACGGCGGTCGTACTCGCGGCGGGCCGAGGCTCCCGCAGGGGAACCGGCTGAGGTCGCGTCGCCGGCGTCGTCACGGCGGGAGGATCGCTTCACCCCGCCGTCATCGGGTCGTTCGGAGATCGACGTGAGGCCGGCGGTCGGAGGTGTGCGACTCGCCCCGTTTCGTCCTCCGCCGAACGGATGAACGTGCCTGAGCGCCGGGGTGGTGGGACGGCCGGTCGACCACAATCCCGGTCGTTCCGACGGCGAAAGCCGTCCCGTTCCGTCAGGAGGTTGTGTGTTCCACCGCACCGTCCGCGTCGCTGTGATCACCGGAGTTGCCGTCGCCGCCCTGGCGGAGGTTCCGAGCGCGGAGGCGGCGTCATCGCCGGTCCGGGTCTCGCAGGTGTACTTCGACCCGCCGGGCAACGACACGAAGGCCAAGGCGTCCAAGCTGAACCTCGAGAAGGTGGTCATCCGGAACACCGGCCGCAAGGCAGTCAGCCTCGCCGGCTGGACGCTGCGGGACACGTCGAGGACCCATCGCTTCGTCTTCCCGAAGGGCTTCAAGCTCGCGGCCGGCGCGACGGTGACCGTGCACACCGGGAGCGGCAAGAACACCGCCGGCCACCTCTACTGGCGGAGCAAGGACTGGATCTGGAACAACGACGGCGACCGCGCCTACCTGCGCAACGCCAAGGGCACCGTCGTGCACCAGTGCGCCTGGACGAAGAAGAGCGCATCCCCGAAGTTCTGCTGAGCCTCAGCAGGCCGCGTCGCAGGGTGGGATCTCGCCGCGGTCGTCGCGGAGCTCGCGGATCGCTCTGGCCGGGGAGCGGTCCTTGCCGTCGCGCCAGGCGTCGAGGTAGGGGGCGGGGGCGAGCATGCCGCGGCGGACCCACCAGGCCCGGTGGGGTGTCGGCCAGGACAGGCCGAAGTGCACGTGGGGACTGGTGCCGCGGGCGCTGCCGGTCCGGCCGACCTGGCCGAGCCGCCGGCCCGCGGTGACCCGCTCCCCCGGCTCGATGCGGCGGTTGATGACCGACAGGTGCGAGTAGTAGTAGCGGACCCCGTCGTCGCCGATGATCGAGACCGACAGCCCGCCGCGGGTGGCGCCGTCGTTCCTCCGCGGGTTCCACCGGTCGCGCCGGCTCACCTCGTCGACCACCCCGTCGGTGACCGAGACGATCGGGCATCCCTCGCGGGCGAACACGTCGCTCGCCGGGTAGTCGTGGTGGACGCGGCCGTAGCTCGCGTCGCAGTCCTGGATCGGGAAGACGTACGACGGCGAGGGGGAAGCCACCGACCCGGCTGCCGTTGTCCCGCCGGCCCACGTCATCGCGAACGCGACGCCGATTGCCACCAAGATTCGCACCATGTCCTCCCCCGTGCCCACGTCCGCGTCGGCGAACCCCGGTCAGATCTCGCGGTGGAAGTAGAACGCCCGCTCCCCGGTCTCGGGGTACTCGATCTCGGTGAACCCGTGGGAGCGGTAGAACCGCTGGGCGTCGACGTCGCCCTCGTCGACGTTGATCTCGAAGGTCGTGACGCCCCGTTCCTTCGCGGCGGCGATTGCGCGGGTGAGGACCGCGGCCCCGATCCCGCGGCTGCGGAGCTCGGGGCGGACGTAGAGCTCCTCGAGCAGGGCGACCGGGCCCGGGCTCCACAGGCTCGGGCGGAACGTCGTCACCGCGACCGCGACCGCCGGCTCCCCCGCGAGCAGGATCTTGAAGTCCGGTCGGGTCACCAGGGTCCGGATCCGCTCCGCCAGCTCCGCGACCGGCGGGGTCGGGCAGTCGAACTCGACGTTGAAGTCGTGGAGCAGCTGGGCCGCGCTCTCCGCTTCCGCGGGCCCGCACACCCGGACGACGTAGTTCGCATCGGTCATGATCCGAGCATGCCAAAGGCTCGCCGGCCCGACCCGCGGACGCCCCTGACGCAATCGGCTGCCTAGAGCGCCGCCACCGAGACGGCCTCGGCGTGGGCGACCAGGCGCCGCAGATCCTTCGGGTCTCCCGTCGCGATGATGGCGCCGGCGGAGAGGTCGGCCACCGCGACGAGGAACGCGTCGATCGCCAGCGTGGAGTCCGCCCCGCAGGCCCCGAGCAATTGACCCGCACGAACCGCGACACGGCTGTCGACCGCGTGCACCTCGACGCGTTCGCGGCGGAGACCGGCGAAGACGGCAGCGTCTTGGGAACGTCCGCGCACGACCTCCGCGAGGACCGCAGCGACGGTCGCAACGGGAAGTTCGCGGCGGCGCATCTCGCCAACAAGCGCACGAACGCGGTCGCGCCGGTCGGCCGGGCCGTGCGCGATGGACGAGAGGGCCTCGCTGTCCAGCAGGAGCACCGCTCACCCGGCCCGGCGGCGACGGCGAGGGGCGATCTTCGACGCGGACGCCCGCGAGGCGTCCCATGCTTCGACAAGGTCCGCGGCCCAGGCGAGAGTCTCGGTCGGGACGGGCCCGTGCTCCCGTTCGAGCTCGACGAGCCAGTCGTCGACGGCCGCGAGGTGCCGGACCCGCGTCAGGTACGCGGCGACGGCCGAATCCACGGCGGCCGACAGACTCCGCGCTCCCACCAGAGCGCGCAGTTCCTCCAGCTGCTCCGAGTCGAGCGTCAACGTCACCTTCGTCTTGGGTGCCATGGCCGTATGTTAGTACCTTCATACGACTAAATGGTCGCCCCGGCCGTCTACTGGTCCGGCGGCCGACGGTTATCCACAGCTCTGACGACCCCCTTCCCCTCGCCCTCTTCCCCGGGCACAGTTGCGCCACTTCACACCACCGGGGGGACGGATGGACGAGCGGACGGTCAGATCGTTCGAGGCACTGAATCGTCGGGAGACGCCGACCGATGCGCTGACACCACGTCAGTTGCGGAAGGTCCGGTCACTGGCGCGGGCTGCTCTCGCCGATCGCGGGATCGAGGCGGCGATCTACGCCGACCACCTGAAGACCTTGGACGGGCGAACGTTCGGGCTGCACAACCTGATCTCGAAGTGCCGGACGAGCGGGCTGCCCGTCGAACTCTGGGACGAGGTCGTGCGGCTCCACTTCGACGCGCTGCTCGACGCGTTCCCCGACGGGGCCGACCCGGGCGTGGTGCCCGCCGACGAGTTGGAGGCGAACACCTTCGTCCGGCTGCAGGTCGAGGAGGCGCTCCCCCGCGACTGGCACCCGCACTACCGCTACGTCCGACGTATCGGGGGCGGGTTGATCGAGCTGCTCGCGCACCGGAAGGACGACATGGTCCGCTGGCTCCGGGACGAGGACCTGGAGCCCCACGGCACCGAACGACTCCGTGAGGTCGGACTGGCGAACGTCCGAGCCGTCGAACCGGACGAGCATGTGATCGTCGAGGAAGGAAAGCTGCGCTTCCACGTGGTCCGCGGGGAGTCGGGCTTTATTGCGTCGAAGTTGCTCGTCCTCCCGGACCTGCTCGCCGACGTCCTCGGTCGGCGGTCCTGGCCCGAGGGGGTCGCAGTCGCGGTGCCGTCCCGCTACGAGATCGCGTTCGCGCCCGTCGGCCCCGGGATCCTTGGCGGCACCGCGGGGCTGTGGTCCTACGCGGCGTGGGCCTGCGCGCACCGCGCCGGGCCGCTGAGCCCGTACCTGTACTGGTGGCGGGACGGCCGGGTCACCCAGCTGAGCTACTTCGGGCCCGACGGCAACGGCCACCTCTACCCCAACCCCGCCTACGAAGCCCTTGTGGAGCGCTACGACCCCGACGGGATCACCGGCGCCGCCTGACTCCTCCACCGACTACCGAAGGATCGCCATGCCTGAGACCACCGTTCTGACGCCCCGCCAGATCCGTGACCACACCTATCCGCTGCTGCTCGCCGTCACCGACCGCGGGACCAAGGGCCGCCCCGGGTTCACCTACGCCCGCCCGGTCGGCGAGGACCTCGTCGAGTTTCTGGCCCACCGGGACGGCGACGACCTGCGGCTGCTGCACGACGGCGAGGTCGCGACGGTCGGTGCGGCCGAGCTGTTCACGCTGGCCCGCGAGCGGCTGCGGCTGCTTCCGTTCGAGAGCTCCGAGTGCGTGCAGCAGGACGGCGGGGAGTTCTACGTCCTCCGCGGGGCGGCGGAACTCACCGCCGGCAAGCTCGTCCTGCTGCCCGACGTCCTGCGCTCGGTGCTTGGCGTCGCGACGGAGACCCCCGCCGGACTGCTCGTCTCCGTGCCGACCCCGCACGAACTCGTCTGCGCCCCGGTCGCCGGCGACCTCCCGGCGACCCTGCTGTACCTCGCCCGGTACACCCTGATGACCTACGAGCAGAGCCGCCGTCCCCTGAGCCCCATCACCTACTGGTGGCACGAGGGCGTCCTCACTCCGGTCGTCACCATGGACGAGGACGGGATGGTCGACTTCCGCCTCCCACCCGCCTTCCTCGACGCCGCCGCGTCCTGACGCGACGCATCGCGCGGTGTGGCTATTCGTCGGACTGCCGCGCGATGAAGTCGGCCATGCCCGGGACGGTGAACGCGACGACCTCGTGCTCCGGGGCGTAGATCAGTCCCTTGGCGATGAGGCTTGCCCGCGCCGGGCCGAGACTTGTCTGTGGACGGCCGTTGCGCACCGGGTCCACGCGCTCATGTAATGAGTTATGTCGGACACTAGGATTTCCTTATACCCGCTAATACTTCGCTACACCCGCGTGAGACTGCGCACCCAATATGCCGGTCGGCACCGACATCGCCAGGCTGCTCAGCCTCTACCTGGCTTCGCACCGCCGGAGACCAGCGCACACGCGAGGCGCTGCTCCTCCTCATCCGGGTCGCCGAACACTAGGGTGAGCGGCAAGGGTGCGAGTGGGGGTTCGATGGCCGGAGGGTTCCAGGTCGACCTCGAGGCGCTGATCGGCGCTTCGAAGGGCGTCCTGGACCTTGCCCGCGACTTCCAGAACACGGACGTCAAGAACTTCCTGCCGGACCAATCAGCTGCCGGATCCACCGCTCTCGCCAAGGCGCTCGACGAGTTCGGCGATCGCTGGAATCGCGGGATCGACAACTTGATGAAGGACTCGACCGAAATCGCCGGTCGGCTCGGCGAGACCGCGGTCGCCTACATCGAGGCCGACCGCGCGGTCGCACAGACATTCCGGGACCTGCTGGCGCGGCTCGAGTCAAGCGGTCCGATCGGCTGATGACCGACTTCACCATCTCCGGCGACCCGGCTGCGCTCCGCGCGTCGGCGTCGTCACTGCGCGCCCTGGCGATTCGGCTGGAGACGACCGCGACCTCGATGCGTCGCCTGTCCACGTACGGGTGGGAGGGAGTCGCCGCAGACGCGTTCCGGGACGCGTTCACCCCGGAGCCTCGCCGTTGGGAGCAGGCCGCTGACGGGTTCCGGGACGCAGCCTCGGCCTTGGACGCGCACGCCGGAACCCTGGAGTGGGCCAAGACGCGTGCGGTCGCGTGTGCTGAGGCCTGCCGGGCCGCGGACGCCGTCACCGACCAAGCACGCCGAGCCCATGAGGCGGACCGGGCGTTTCGTCCGCAGCCCGCGTACGGTCGCTCATTGCTCGAGGCCGCGGGCGCGTTCACGGACCCAGGGGCAGCCGCGCGTAACGCGGCGTTGGAGGACTTCCGCGCGATCGGAAACGAGGTCGAGGACTCCGGCGACCGCGCGGCGGCCCGAGTTCGCGCCGCCTGCGACGCGGCTCCTTCGAAGCCCGGCTGGTTCTCGCGCACCGTGGGAAGCTTCTTCCTCGGCGCCGGTGAGTCTCTCTGGGACCTCGGGAGGATGGCTCTCTGGGACCTGAACCCGCAGACACAACTGGCGTGGGCGGCCGTGCGCGTCGCCACCGGGCAGGCAACGGTCGGCGAGATTGCCGATGAGTTCGAATCCAAGGGCGAAGCCCTCGCCGCCATCGCGCAGGCGGCCTACCAGGATCCCGACGGTTTTGCTCTCAACGTCGGGAAATCCCTCATCGATCTCGAGACCTGGCAGGACGATCCCGCTCGGGCACTCGGCCACCTCGTGCCGGACGCGGTCGCGGCCGTGGCCAGTGGTGGTGCCGGTGCCGGAGCGAAGGCGCTCCGGAGCCTCGACGGCATTCACGACGTCGCGATGTGGGAGCGGCCGCTGCACGGCCTGAGGACGCTGCGGGGCACGAACGCTCTCGATCTCGCCGGTCTCGGCAACCTCGACGACGTGTCCCTGGCACGCCACCTCGACGAGATCGGCCCCTCCGGCCAGAGCCTCCTGCTGCGCCGCGGGGAGGACTACGAGATGCGGTCGATGGCTGGCATCTTCGAGAAATCCAGAGAGACCCACTACGCCGCACACCTGGACAGCTTCGCCGGCACTCCGGGGTCGGTGGCAGACCGCGTCGTCGACGGCGGTCCGTTGGTGAACTATCACGCTTCCGCGGCGCCGGGATCGGGTGCCTTCTGGACTGACCCGGCGGAGATGCTCCGCATGCGGAGTGAACAGGATGCCTTCGACCGTCTCGCTCTCCGCGATGAGTGGGACATGCGGTTCGAGGACGGCACGTGGCATCAACTGTCACGCGACGAGATCACTGTTCGCGAGTTCGCCGTCGGCGAGGAGCAACGCATGCAGACCGGCACGGTGGGCCCCCAGGACCGCGCGCAACCGAGGGCGTGGGAAGCAAACGCTGAGGCGTACCGCGGGGCGTACCGCGACGATGTCGGCCCGACCCACCGGCTCGATGGAACGCCGATACCCGAAACCCGCCCCGGCGGCGGTGTGCAACACATCGCGGGACGCGAACCCGGGGCGTACAGCGCCGAGGTCCCAACCTGGAGCGGACCACCGCCCTGGGTGGAGCGGGCCGACGGCGACTGGGGTGGCTTCGCAGCAGGCGCTGCCGCAGGGGTCGCAGTCACCAGCGGCGCCGAGACCATCTCGAACGCTGAGCAGGTTCGCCCGTGAACGACCCTCGTCGCGACGCGGAAACCGCCGTGCGCAGCATCATCCGCAGCAATCCCGGACTGTGCCTGCTCGACGGTCTCCTGGGGCCCTGGTTCGACCTGCCGTCCTCGGCGGCCTGGCGCCGGCGAAGTCCGTGGCCATCTGGCCTGGATGTCCGCGCTGCGTTTGCGTTACTGAATGAGGATGTGCCGGCGGCCGCGGTGGACAAGTTGTCCAAGGCCGAGGAGAACGCGACACCGACCGACACACAGCGACACGAGTACGAGACTCGAAGCCGCGAACACAGTCGGTCCTGGGAGTTGCCGGAGGCTGCGGACCTTTCTGCCCACATCGAGTTGGATCTTGCGTGGCGTCGGGTCGACGGCTCGGAGCAGGTGGGCAACCCTGCCGGCCTCCTGGCCAATCCGCGGTGGTGGCCGGGGCGCGACGCGTCTGGTGATCCCGCCGGCCTCAGCGGTGCGGTGCGCGCCGGCGAAGAGCACCCTGACCTTCACCAGCACGAAGTGGTGGCCGGACTCCTGCGACTGTTGCAACGACCCATCGAGACTTCCCCGCGTCACTGGATCGTGGCCGCGAACGACTACCGCGTTCGCACCGCGCGGTGGCTCGACGCCGTCTCGACGGCGGCCGGCGCGCTGCGCACACCCGCCGGGCTATGCCTTCTCGCCACCGTGATCGCTGCGGTCAAAGCGGATACGGAAGGGCCCCTGACCGCACGGGCCCCGCGCCTGCGCGCGTCGGCTGACGCCGTGCGCCGGGCGTTCGCGAAGATTAACGATCCGCTCTCCGACGACGCACTCGCCAGCCTCCTGGACGCCGAGCCTGGGACGGGCCGAGGCGCCCTCGTGCGCACCCCGCTGGCCGTTGTCGAGCGGCTCGACGGGACGTGGGGGCCGGACGACCGGGTGAAGCCCCCCTTCTTCTGGGCCCTGCCGGCCGGTACCGACACCGATGGGTACGCCGAGGCGTGGGCACACCATCCGGACCCGGCCAATGATCTGCCCTCCCAGCAGCCGCCGGACGCCGGTGCCGACTGGCTGCTGGCGGCCACCGAACGGCGCGTCCGGGACCGCCTGGCAAGGTATCCAGCCACGCAAGCGACCGGGGGCCGACGCGGATGGCGCCGCTGGCTGCCTACAGGACGGGGATGACATGCGTGGCAAGGTCGACGAGCGGCAGGCGGAGTACGACCGGTGGCAGGAGCTCAGCCGGAACGCGACGCTCACTCGGCTGGACATGGCCCGGAACATCGCCCAGGACGGGCGGGACGTCGCGCCGCTCCTTAGGGCGTTGAGCGTCGAACCGATCTTCATCCGCCCCCACGCGGACGGCAGCGTGGACGTCTCCACCGACGCCCAGGGCGAGCGGTTCGTGCACGCGTTCACCTCGCACGTTCGACTCGCGGCGTCGGTGCCCATCGATGCGCCGGACCTGACGGTGCAGCAGATCCTGCTCCCCCGGTGGGCGGCATCGTTCCCGGCACCGGCCGGCGTCCGTCTCGATCCCGGGACGGCGTTCGACGTCTCTCTCGACGCCCGACAGGTCCACGAGGTGCGGGCCATCGCCGCCGGCATCCCGACCCCGGCTGCCCTGCGCGCAGTCGACCGCCACGAGACTCTTGATCTTGTGCCCGGCCCGGACCGCCTGATGGACCTCGACCAGCAGGTGGTCACCGCGGTGACCACCCACGCCGGGCCCGCGGTCGCCGCGGCGATCCGACGGGCCGGCGCCCGACTCGACGGGATCGGTGGCCGGGACTGGCCGGTCTACTACCTCCCGGCGGACGTCCCGGAGCCCCTCGCGTCGGCGATCCGGGCCGACCTCCCGGCGAACGTGGTGCTCGTGCCGGGAACCCCGGCGATCCCGCCGAACATCGCCGAGTATCGGGCGCAGGCGGTCGCGCTGTCCGAGCTGACCTAGTCTCCGGGCCGCGGCGCCCGACCCCGTTTGCGGTTCATCTGGTGGTGGGACTCGCGGCTGAGCTTGGCGACGTAGGCGGTGCCGAGGTCGTGGACCATCCCGCCCATCGCGTCGACGGTGTCGAGCTCGGCGCGGATGTCCCGGTCGAGGCCGGCGGGGGCGATCGGGAGCGCCTCGCGGAGCCGGTCCCGGGCCTCATCGAACAGCGCCTCGCCGGCGCCGACGTCCCCGCGTTCGAAGGCCTCGGAGGCGCGGCGCTTGCTCTCCTGCGCCTCCTGGAACAGCGCCTCGGAGCGGACCGTCGGGTGCGGGACCCGGCCGGCGGCCTCGTCCCCCGGGACGACGTTGACGCTGACCGGCAGCGACACGACGTGCTCGATCAGCCCGGGCAGCTCGACGTAGGCGAGCTCCAGGGTCGCGATCCGGGCCGGGCCGAGTGCGGCCATCCCGGGGACGCGGAACTTCATCAGCACGCGGCGGCCCTCGGCGCCGAAGAAGTCGCCGAGCTCGACCATCAGCTGGTTGGCCGAGATCTGACGCGTCGGCAGGTCGTTGTACAGGTGCGCGAGAGCGACCGGGTCCTCGACCGTGACGATCAGCGACGCCGCCTGGACGACCTTGTTGAGCAGTCCGTCGACCTCGCCGGCGATCGCCGCGCCGGCGGCGTCGGGGTTGTCGGCGAAGACGTGGTTGCCGTTCCCCGCGCGGGCGATCGCCGCGAGCAGCGTCTCGTCGTAGCCCCGTCCGTAGCCGAGGGTGGAGGTGACGACGCCGTCGGCGTAGGCCTTGGCCGTGACGGTGGCGAACTCGTCGGCGTCGCGCAGGCCGGCGTTGACGTGCCCGTCGGAGACGACGAGGACGGTGCCGCCTGCGCTCGCGACCCGGCGGAGCTCGCGCAGGCCGCGCAGGTAGCCGGCGGACAGGTCGGTGCTGCCGCCCGCCTCGACGGACTCGACGGCGCGGACCGCCCGCTCCTTGTCGGTGAGCGGTCCGGCGGCGACGACGACCTGGGCGGAGTCGTCGAAGGTGACGAGCCCGAAGTTGTCGGTCGGTTCGAGCCGGCGGATCAGCGCCACGAGTGCGGCCTTGGCGCCCGCCAGCGGCGGCCCCGCCATCGAGCCGCTGCGGTCGAGGACGATTTGCAGCGAGGCGGGCGCCCGGGTCGCGTCGACCGGCGCCGCGGGCGCTTCGAGGTCGACGAGGACGGTGACCTCGTCCTCGGCCTCGTGCGCGACCGCCGCGACGTCGAGCAGTGCGTTGAGCTTCATGTGATCCTCCATCACATCCCGGTGGGGTGGGCAGGCGCCCGGTCCGCGGATCGAGCCGGGCGCCACGGGCGGGTCCTAGTAGGCCGAGGCCTGGATGACCCGGAAGGTCGCGCTCTTGAGCTGCGCGGCGTCGTCGCCGGAGACGAACTCGAACATCGCGACCTCGTCGGACTGGCCGGGGCCGAGGGCCGAGACGAACGCGGTGTCGGTGGCGATGCGCGTGCCGGACGGGGTGAGCGCCTCCACCTTGACGTCAAAGGACTGACGCTTGCTCGACTTGTTGGTCAGCGTCACCGTCAGCTTGCCGTCGGTCAGGCCGAACCCGAGGTCCTTGGCCCTGTACGTGCCGATGGCGACGCCGAGGTCCTTGGCGAGGACGTCGTCGGTCGCGTTGCCGACCGCCCGGTCGATGGACTTGCCCGCCTCGTCGACCGCGGTCGCGACCGCGACAGTGGAGGCAATCGCGCCGAGGCCCGCGAGGATCGCGAGCACCACGCCCGCGATCGCCTTGCCCTTGCCGGCCCGGCGTCCCGCGGCGGCGCCGCGCCACCCGACGATCCCGAACCCCAGCCCGATCGGGGCGAGGACGAGCGAGATCATCCCGACGATCGGGATGAGGCAGAACACCGCCGCGACGATGCCCAACACCAGACTGGTGATCGCCGGGCCCTGGCGCCCGGGCCCGTTCATCACGACCACGGGCTGGACGTACCCGGCCTGCGGCAGGCCGGCCGATTCGAAGTTGGTCGTGCTCATAGGAATGACCCCCCGGTCAGTGGAAGCGATCGGCACCCGGAGCGGCTCCCCACCGCGTCCCGTGCCCTGATGAACAAGACCGTAGAGAGGGGGTCTGACAGTTTCGGATTTCGTCGGCGTCCTGAGGGGCGGTCAGACCTTGAGCACCCGCAGGGGCCGGTGCACCTCCGCCATCCGGTCGTAGTCGTCGTCCTGGGTGACCACCGGCAGCCCGAGGTCGATCGCGGTCGCGGCGATGAGGGCGTCGGTCAGCTTCACCGTGCGGGTGATCCCCGCCTGGCGGCAGTCGGCGACGAGCCGGGCCCAGGCTCCGATCACCGACTCGGTGATCGCGATCGGGTCGGCCGCGCGGGCCAACGCGAGGGTGTCGCCGCGACGGGCGCGGGCTCCGTCCTCTTCGGCGAGGAGCACGCCGAGTTCCAGCTCGCCCACCGTCACCACCGAGACCGCGCCTCGGCGGGGCAGCCGGCCGAGCGGCCGCTCGACCTCACGGGCGATGAAGACGGAGGTGTCGAGCAGCCCCGCTTCGGGCTGCGGGTCGTTCACACCTCGTCCAGGGTGTGGCCGACGGTCTGTTCCAGCTCAGCGGTCAGCGCAGCGTCGGCCGAGCGGGCTTCCAGCTGTCCGGCGAGCCAGTCCCCGGGGAGCCAGCGGGCCCGGGTGGCGTGGGGAACGATGTCCGCCACCGGCGTCCCCCGCACCGTCAGGGTCACCCGCTCCCCCGCCATGACGGCGTCGATCACCTCGGCCGTCTGGTTCCGCAGCTCCCGCACCCCGACCTCCATGTGCGACAATGTAGCACTCGCGGCCTCAGCGACTGGGCTGAGCGCGCTCGACCCAGGAAGCCATGTACAACGTCAGCCCCGGGATCGTGCCGAGGATCTGCGGAGTGTCCCGATTCGTAGGGTCGACGACACCGAGTTCGGCGTCGCTACCGAGATGACGGACGGCCAGGAACTTGGTGCGGTCGGGAGTCACGCCGAGCACCGCCCAGCCCTCGATCATGCGGACCTTGCCGGTGCGAGGGTTCACCACCGCGGTATCGGATGCGGGGACATCCGAGCCTGCACGGTAGACGGGGCTGACGACGAATCCCTTGCCGGCGACAGGACTGCCGATCTGCGGAGCGACCGTGATGGCGCGCCGCTTGCCGTCGAAGTCCATGAGGAGGATTTGATCGTCACGGTTCTCGGTCTGCACGACCGACAGGAACCCGCCGCCCGGGCCCGCGGCCGCGATCGAGGCCGTGTCATCCCTGGTCTCGAAGAGGACGGTGCTCTTCGTCGACTTCGGGTCGTAGGACATGTACCGATGCACGATCGTGTCGCCGGTGCCGAGGTCCTCGTACCGCAGGGTGCCGTCGGGTTGGAACTCCGGGGAGAACGCGTGCGGGCGACCCAGGCCGGGGATCTCAGCGATTACCCCGTCGCTCTGAACCAGCCCCAGCTTGTCGATCTGTTCATCCCCCGCGGCGACCGCGACCGTGCCGGCGTTGGCGGTGATCCAGGAGATCCGCTTGTCGGCTGTCAGCCGATACGCACGAAGCGGGTTCAGCGTGATGCCGTACACGTCACTGAACAGCACGTTGCCGTCGCCGCTCCCGACCGCGTAGATGTCGAAGGCGGACAGCGGCGGCGCATCGGCGGCGATCCGCGCGACCGCCGCTTCGTCACCGGGGTCGTCACCGCAGCCGGCGGAGGCGAGGAACACCGCAGCAAGCAGCACCGTCCCTCCCAGCCGCAGACTGAGCAGTCGCATTCCGCGATCCTCCTACTTGCTGACGTACGGCGTGAAGTGGAACGCGACCACGCCGGGCTCGGTCCCCGCCGGGAACTCCCAAAGCCCGTGCGCGATCGCGCCTTGGAAGTCCTGACTGCCGCTGTTGCGGAAGCATCCGTACCAGCGCCCGATGCAGTTGTCTTGCCACCAGGCGTTGACGGCGTTCAGCTCGACGTCGTTCATGTAGCTCTCGTACGGCGCCCGGAACGAGCCAAGGAGCTTGTCGGACGGGTGCTGGGTGATCGAGGCGTTGATCGAGACCGGCTTCCTCTCGACCTTGAAGCCGAGCCCGAGCGAGTAATCCTCGGGGGTCTTGCCCGTCTGCCAGGCGAACCCGATGCGCCTCGACTCAGTCTGGTCCGCCAGCGCCATCCCGGTGCCGACGCGGCGCAGACGACCACTGTCCAGATCACCACCGCCCTTGGAACACACCTCCCACTGCGTCGTGCGGCCGACGCCCATCTTGCGGGCACCGGCGAGGCGGTATGCGTGGTACTGGAATTGCACGCTCCCGTTCTCGAATCTCACGTACTTGGTGCTCGGGAGGTAGGCCGTCAGGCCGGCCCTTTCGGTCGACTTGATACAGCTGCGCACACTGTCCGTGGGCCCGCCCTCGATGACGACGGACTTCATCGTGCCGGCGCCGACCACGGCTCCGGTGACCGCGTCGACCAAGTTGTTGATCACCTTTGCCGGTTCGAGCTCGATGGTCTTGCCGGTCCGGGTGTCGAACCCGGTCCTGCCCTGGATCACGATCGAGTCGAACGTGGTCAGCACGTCGCTCTGCTCGTTGGTGCCGGCGACCGCGGCGGGCGCGGCGACGACACTCCCGAGGAGCGCGGCCAGGCCGAGGCCAGCGCCGACAGCAGCGGACACACGAGAAGACATCGAGATCTGCATGGATTCGCCCCCCGACGAAGTCGCGGCGCCCCCCGGCACCGGTCGGAGGACACTATCGACCAGGCGCCCGGTTTGTCCTGAGAGCGACCTGAAAGTCGCACACCGCATTTCGGCGGCGACGAGTTGAAGGCCTAAGCGCGAGCGCTGCGGCGCAATCGCGCGACGAGGCCTTCTCCCCCGACCGCGGCGATCACGGCGGGGTCGCCGCAAACGATGAGCCGATCCCGGGCCCGGGAGAGCCCGACGTAGAGCTTCTCCCGGGCCCGCTCGTCCCGTTCGTCACCGCCGAACCCGTTGACCGCGAGGACGACCGCGGCCCGTTCGAGGCCCTTGAACCCGAGGACGTGGCCGTAGAAGACCTGCTCGGCGTCCCAGAACGACTCCCAGTACGTGTCCTGGCCGCGGGCCTGACGCTCCGTCTGTTCAGGGTGCCGGCGGCCGGTGGTGAGCAGCGCGATGTTGGCCGGGGACCAGCCCTCGTCGAGGAGGGACTCGACGGCGTCGTCGGCCATGCCGAGCACGTCGTCGGTGGAGCACTCCAGGAACTCGACCGGTCCACCCGGTCCGCCGCGGTAACGCATCCGCATCGGCGCGAGGGGGCCGAACGACTCCGCGATCGGCACGGTGTTGCGCAGGTTCTCCTCGAGCAGGACGGGAACGAGCGGCACCGGCGGCGTGCCCTGGCGGGCGAAGACGCGCTGGCCGTCGTCGGCGAAGACGTAGAGCCCGCCGTTCTCCTCGTCCCGCAGGCCGGCGAGCAGCGCGGGCCACCAGGTGTCGGCGAAGTCCTGGGCCTCGTCGATGACGAAGGCGTCGAAACGCTCCCCCGGCGGCAGGGCGTAGGCGAGCTCGACCATCTCGGTCGGGAGGCGGTGCTCCCAGAAGTCGCTGTCGTCGTCCGCGCCGTCGGGGCCGCCCCACTTCTTGCCGAGGCCGTGGAAGGTGCCGACGTAGGCGGGCACCTCCTTGCGCTTGAACCCGGCGACACGGCGCTGCAGGAACGCGGCGAGGCCGCGGCTGTAGCAGAGCAGGCCGACGCGTTGCCCTCGGCGCTCAGGCGCCGGGCCTGGTCGACGGCGAGCCAGGTCTTGCCCGAGCCCGCGCCCCCGCGGACCTCGACCCGAGGCAGCGCGCGCAGCGCCTGCAGGATCATCGCCTGCGGCTCGGTGAGCAGGTCGGCCATCGCCTCGCGGTCGGCGGCGACGGCGGCGAGGTCGTGCTGGGGCAGCATCCGCCCGCCGAGGCACTCACGCAGCGCGACGGCATCGGTGTCGGACAGCGGCGGGCGGCCGCTCTCCTGGCGCTCGAGAACGTCCCAGATCAGGCCGGCCGGGTTGGCGTCGGCACTGAGGTCGTCGCGGTCGAGGACCAGGGAGCGCTGGCAGTCCGGGATCGCGAAGCCAGCGTCGACCGCGGAGAACGGGAACGCGACCAGGTGCGCGAACCGGACCCCGCGGCCGGTCCAGCGGGAGTCACGGCCGAGGCAGGCCTGCAGGGCGTACTTGCACCGGCGGGCCTGCTCGACCGGGTCGACCGGCCGCCGGCCCTGCTGGTCCTGCTGCCACCAGGTGTGCCCGTCGTGGCTGATGCTGCCGCCCTTGACCTCGATGACCGCGACCCCGGCGCCCGGCATCGCGACGATCAGGTCGGCCTCGTGGTCACCGGCGTCGTCGGTGAGCCGGAGGTTCGCGACCAGCACGTCGTCCGGACGCAGCGACGCCTTCACCGCCGCCCACACCGCCCGCTCCGCCGCCGAGACGAACCGCGGCTCCGCCGGGACGCAGTGCACCATCCGCCATCACCTCGGCGGTCAGGCTAGTGCCGGGCGGAAGCGCTCGACCTCCTCCCCGAAAGGCCGGTGGAACTGGCGGACCCCCAGGCAGCGTTCCCCAGCGTCGACCAGCCCACCGGCGGGGGAGTTTCGCGCGCACCTACGGCTGGCCGCACTCGCCATCGCGCTCCGGAGACGGGTGATCGTTGTGCAGGCCGTTGAGGCCGCTCAGAGCGATCCCGACAACCTGTTCGGCAACTTCGCCCGCAGCCTCCGTGCCGACCAGCAACGGGTAGAGGAGTTGGAGTCGGGAATCACTGGGGTTGTCCGGCGATTCTCCTCACTGCAGTTGCGCTATCCGAGCTGGATCAAGGTCGAGGCCCTGGCCCCGGGTGCGGTTGACGATCTTGTCCAGGCCGCCTCCGGCTCCGCGAGTCGGAAGCACATGCCCCGACGGCCACTCCGGCGACCGACGTCGCGATCGAGGTCGCTTAACAAGAGGACGGCTAGTTGATTGCGTTCCCCGCGCCCGCGGCCTCACCGGCCCGGACCTCGGCCGGCGCGAAGCTGATCTGCTAATCTCTCCGGCCAGTCGCTTATCAGCTAGTCGGGCCTTCCGCCACTGTGGCCAATCAAACCGCCGCCGCCAGAAGGCGGAGCCCGACAGCAGCTTCCGGGTCGAGCCGGGTTGGGCCAAGGCAGACGACTGTCTCGTCCTCAGCGCGATCCAGCCACAGCCGCTCGCGCACGGGCTTGTCGTCGTGCAACACAACGACCAATCGACCCTCAAACAGATCGAGTTGACCGTCCAGCACTGGCTCGTACACCTCGGTCGGATCATCGACGAGCCGGAACCGATGGTCGGGCAAGGTTGCCGGGGTGAGGTCGAACAGAGGAATGGGGGCGAGGCGGCCCTGCGTTGGCGGTTCGGCGCCGAGCAGGCGGGCTAGGACGTGCGCGGCGGATCCGCGGCGCAGGAGTTCGTGGTGCGGTTCGTTGCCGCGGCTACGCAGGCAGCGATAGCAGCTCGTCTCGGTGCCACACTCACAATCGGCCACGCGACGCAGTGCTCCGCGGAACACCTGCTCCAGTGACCCGGCGATGCGTTGGACATGCCCTGCACCGCCGGGGACGGTGTCGAAAAGCATGAGCGTCGTACCGCCCGACGGTGCGTGATACAGCGTGCCGTCGACGTCGGAACGCGCGATTTCGAGCTGCTCGCACGCGGTCTCGACCAGGGCGTAGAGCATCGAACGGGCCAGTGCCAGATCTTTCACCGGAGCGAGCCCGGGCGGCAGGACGATCTCCAGCATGTCGGTCTCGAACTCGTGGGCAAGCGACTTGTTGCTCATGTTTCCGGTGCAGTCCTGCCCTGTGGCGGGGTGTGTGTGCTTGGCCGAAGCCTTCTCAGTCTGTGGTTGGGCGTAACCGCACCAACCACAGATTGCGAAACCCCGCCCGTTGGGTCCGTCCGACAGCGCGAGCAGGCGACCTCGCACGCCGACCTGGGCGAGGACCGGCCCGCCCGGCAGGGGGAGGGTCACCTCGGTGCGTTCGGCACCAGGGTCCGTGACGTAGGTGTCGCCGTGCCACGCCCGGGTCGGTTTGCGGATGGTCTTGCTCTTGTCCTTGGCGGCGATAAACCCGAAAACAGGGACGGTATAACGACGTGCGGCCCCCCTAGGCTGAGTCTGGCAGGCTGGGCACAGATCGTCGATCCGGTCAATCTGGTGGCGGAAGGCTCCGCACCCCTCGCAGACCGAGTAGTACTTCTCCTCGAGCTCACGTCCGGGCAGCCGGTAGAGGCCGACCGATCGCCACAGGGCGTTCGCGGCGACGATCTCCCCGCCGGGCGCGTACTCGTAAATCGCAGTGCTGAGGTCACGGGACAGCTCGACATGCCGTGCGAGCTCGGCATCGGCGTAGTCCAGGCGCAGTTCGACGGTGTCAGTCGGGAACCCGTACTTCGGCAGCACGTTGCGTCCGGCGAGCACCCCGATGAGATCCTTGCCGGTCACGGTGTTGAGCACCTTCTGCATGCGCGCCGCCAGCGGGAACCTCTTGGCGGCAGCGGCTTCGTCCATCTTCTTGGTGTAGATGTCGACGTCGTGGGCGAACTCGTCGCGGACATCGGCGAGCAGCCTGGTCAGCGGCTCCACCCACGCGTCGGTCTCGACGCCGATGGCCCCGGCGACGGACGAGGGCAGGACGGCGCGCAGGCTGGCGCGAACCGATCCGGGGACCGGGTCGAGGTACTGCGCGACAAGGTCGGCGGGAACGACGCCGGTGTCGTCGGGCAGGAGAAACTCGCCGGCCTTGCGCCAGATGCGGTGGGTGTACTCGAACTGGTGGCGGAAGAACGCGGCCAGCGCGATGGAGTGGGCGTGGCGGCGGTCGATGCGTTCGTTGTCCAGCGGGATGTAGGGGGCGCGGACCTCTCCGGCAATCATCCGGTCGGGTGCGGCGTAGGCGGACAGGTCGTGGGAGCGGCGGGCGGCGTAGGTGAGGACGAGGGCGGCGGAGTCCGCGCGGCGCCCGGCGCGGCCGGCGCGTTGGACGTAGTTGGCGGTGGAGGGCGGCATGTTGCGCAGCACGACGGCCTGCAGCTCGCCGACGTCGACGCCGAGCTCGAAGGTCGTCGAGCAGGACAGGGCGTTGATCTCACCGGCGATGAACTGCTGCTGGATCTCCGCGGCCCGGTCCCCCGTCCACTGCGCCGTGTGTTCCTCGACACGCAGCGGTACGGGGATCATGCCGCGGTAGACGCTGCGGTAGTGGTCGGGGTCGGCCTCGGGCAGGGGCGGTATCCAGCGGTCGAGTCGGCCGGGGCAGTTGTTGGTCGGGCAGACGTCGAGGACGTTGCGTCCGGTGATGCGTCGGCAGGAGTCGCACTCCCACAGCGGGGTGTCGTCGGGTCGTTCGGGGTCGACGACGCGGGCGCGCAGTGCCTCGTGGTTGACCTGGTGGAGCGCACCGAGGGTCTTGTCGGTGGACGGGACGAGCCAGTCGATGCGGCCGGAGGTGAGCAGGCGCCACATGTTCTCGAGCATCGCCTTGGGGTCGTCGGTGCGGCCGAGAGCGGTGAGGACGCGGGTGAGGTAGCTGGCGCGTTGGTTCTGGCCCTTGGTGGGGACCCAGCTGAGGACCTTGCGTGCCGGGTCGGAGCCGTCGAGTCGCGCGTAGATGGGGCCGCGACGGGGGTCGAAGATCTCGTCGCGCGGGTCGACGTCCTCCGGTGTGGAGGTCGCGCCCTGGCGGCGCAGGGTCTGCACGAGGGTCTCGAGCAGGTCCCAGGCCTGATGCTCCGTCAGGCCTAGTGCCAGCAGGGGCGCGGGGACGGGCCAGCCGGGGTCGCGGGCCAGCGACCAAACGAGCATGCCGGTGCCCTCGAGGCTGATGCGCTCGTCCAGTCCGACGACCTCACGTTGCGCCCAGAGCGACAGCTCGCGGCGGCGGTCGCCGGCGCTCTGGTGGCGGGTGAAGACGCCGTTGCGGTCGGCGACCCGCTTGGTGTGGTGGACGAGGTCGCGCAGCACGACCGGTCCGCCGTCCTCGTCGGCGGCCGCGGCGAGGAGGCCCTCGTGCAGCATCCGGCGGCGGGCGAGCCCGGCGTAGGAGTTCTGGAAGTAGGGGGCGAAGTAGGCCGCGGCCTGGCGGCTGTCGCTGAACAGCAGGAGTTTGCGACCGCCTCCGGGACGCTCGGCCTGCGCGGGATCGGGCGCCTCCGGCAGTGCTTGGTAGAGCGCGGTCGCGAGCACGGCGACGGCCGCCTCGTTGCCGGCCTGGAACAGTCGGATCGCGTTGTCGCCGCGGTGGCCGCAGGACATGCAGCGGCGCAGGTTCGCGGGTGGCTTCTTCAGCACCCGGACTCGTACCGGGGGCGCGCCGGCGCAGCCGTTCCCGTCACAGAACGCGTCGCCCGGAGTGAGGCGCCCGCAGTGGGAGCACAGGCTCGCCGGATCGGTGTTCGGGTCCTGGGTGGAGGTGTCGAGGACGGCGTCGTCCTCGTCGTCGGTCTCCTCGCCGGTGTCGAGTGCGAGCCACATGCGTTTCTCGTCGAAGGACCTGCGGGAGCGGAACGTCGGTGCCCCGCCGACGCTCTCCAGCGTCCCGGCGAGGTGGACGGCCCCGCAGCGGGTGCAGGCGGCGAACTCGAAGCAGGCGTCGCCGCATTCCTCGCAGCGTTCGTGCCGGTTGAGGCTGACGTGCGGCCCGCTCGCGCCGAAGCACGCGAAGGCGCCCTCGGTGGCGCGGGCGAACAGGTGGAACCGGGCCGAAAGGACGGGTGTGCCGGCGTCGTCGACCGTGCTGTTGGCGAGGGCGACGAGCGCCGTGGCGTGCGCGGCCGCAGCGGGGTCGGTCGGGAACAGGGCGTCGGCGATCTCGGTGAGCGGCTGGGGCCCGTGGCGAAGCAGGGAGCGGAGGCGACGGACGTTGGCCTCGTCGGCGAGGGCGCGTCCCGGGTCCGTGGCCGGGTGCCCGTTGTCCTTGGCTGCCTGCAGCACTTCGCCGGGGTCGGCGTCGAGCAGGCGGGCGTACTCGGTCGCGGGCAGGGGTCCCCAGGAGGGGCCGTCGGGATCGGCGATGCGTTGCGCGGTGACGACGTCCTGCGCGGCGGGATCGTCGGACCAGACGAACGGCGAGTCGAACAGGTCGGTCGCGAAGCGGACGACCGCGGCGTTGTCACCGCCGACGCTGGCGCTCGTAGCGATGCACTGGAGCGCTCGTTCGCCGCCGACGCGGTCCTTGAGGCGTCGCAGCAGCATCGCGAACTCCGCGCCGCGGGTGCCGTCGTAGCAGTGGGCCTCGTCGACGACGAGGAACTGCCAGTGGCCGTCGTGTTCGCCCTCGAACAGGTCCATGTCCTGGGGGCGGAGCAGGAGGTACTCGAGCATCGCGTAGTTGGTGAGCAACAGGTGCGGCGGCGTGCGCCGCATGACCTCACGGCTGAGGAGCTCGTTGGGCAGTGGGGTCTCGCCGGGGTGCTGAACCGCGAACGCCTCGCGCGCGTCCTTCTCCGAGTTCTTCGTGTCGCCGGTATAGCGGCCGAAGGTGACCTCGGGCAGCGCCGCCAGCAGTGTCCGCAGGCGCTTCATCTGGTCGTTGGCCAGGGCGTTCATTGGGTACAGGAGCAGAGCCCGGACGCCGGGACCGAGCGTTCCGGCGGCGCGTTCGCGCACGAGCCGGTCAAGGATCGGGAGTAGGAAGCTCTCGGTCTTTCCGGAGCCGGTACCGGTGGCGACGACGAGGTTTCTCCCGGCTGCTGCCTTCACAATCGCGGCGTGCTGGTGGCGGTAGAGCGGGCGGTCCAGCGGCAGGACCCTCGCGAGATCAGCGATGTCGGGATGGAGCACGCCGTCGGCGATCAGCTCGCGCAGAGTTGCACCGGGAGAGTACGGCGGGGTGACCTCGAGCAGCGGACCTTTGGTGACGCCCTCCCCGATGGCGGCCGCGATGGCCTGGTCAAGCGCGTACGCGAGACGTGCGTCGCGGGGCGCGAGAAGACCACCGAGGTAGCGGCGATAAGCGGCCTTGATGGCGTCGCTAGTGGTCAGCGGGTCGAGCGATCGAGTCAACGCAGGGCTCCCGCGATAGTCAGTTCGGCCAGGAGTAGGTCACAGGTGACCATCCGGGGGGCGCGACGCGCCAGAGTGGCGTAGGCGTCGAGCTGACCGCGGACGAAGCTCTCCGCACCTCGGTCGCCTCGGGCCGCGAAGCGGCTGGCAAAGGCGAGGCCGATGGACAGCGCCGGGAGAAGGACCCAGGAGTTCGAACGTGTCCACTGCCGTTCCACGTCGGGACAGCGTGCGGCGATCGCGCCGACCGCACCGACCGCACCGACATTGACGCCACTCGCGGCGCGGACCTTCAACGTGCTCGAGGTCGTCGCATCCTTTGCGCGCGCGGCGCGCAGCGCCGCGCCCACCGCGGTGGCGGCCGGCAGGTTTGAGTATTCACCGAGCATCGCCTGCGCGAGTTCACGGATGTGCGGCTCCAGTCCGCGTCGGTCGAGAATCTCCAGACAATTGCGCATCCACGGCGGATGTTCGATAGTCGACGGTGCGGTCTCGACTTGATGGAGCGCCAGGAGGAGCCGCATCTCGCGGACCCTCGCGGGAGCAGCAAGTGCGACAGCAGCAACACTTGGGACATTGCGTACGTCAAATAATTGCCGGGCGGCGATGGCTCGATCTTCGCTCGACAGGAGGCCTTGCGGAACGACTGCGGCGGCCAGCCACATGCTGTGGACCTGCTCCATCGGCAGCTGAGCCAGCATCTCGGCGTTGCCGACGAACGAGCCAATCCGTGTGTGCGGGTCCTCCCTGCCAGCCAGTAGGTCCGCAGCCACGTCGCCCGCGCAGCGTACGACCTGCTCCAGCAGTTCTTCGTCGCCTTCGGCCAGCGAGTGAGCGCTGGCAATGGCGGCCGCCAACGGACTGCGCTGCCAGAGCCGCAACTCGTCCTCGCGTCCAACCCAGGGGTCCGGGGCGAGGAGAGTGAATCCTGCCGCGACCATCGGGCCAACCGCGGTGTCGGGGCGGATGCCGCCGCCCGCGAGGGCCTCAAAGACCTCGGCGGGACCGTGTGAGACCGCCTCGGTCGCAAGCCGTCGGACGTCGGTGCGGGCGAGTTTGCGGACCGCCGGGGCTCGGGCGTAGAGCCGCAACCCCAGGGCGGCGGTGCCGGGCCGTGGGCTGAACGACTCCTCCCCGGCGAGGCAGGCCCGGAGGTGCTCAGCGGGGTCGCCAGCCGTGGGCGGCCGGTAGGCGACTGCTTCGATGAGATAGGTGTTCGCGTTCCCGGGCCACTCCGGCCATTCGGTGGGCACCCAGGGGTCGTCGATGCGCAGATGCACTAAGACCGGTCCGCCGTTCGCGAGGCGGTCAGGAAGCACTGGCGAGCGCAGGTCTTTGGCGATCTGCACCACGTGCGGCTCGGCCCAGGGCGCAAATCCCTGGTAGATGCCCGCCATCAAATCATCCAGAACAACGTCGGCCTCGAGGACGAGTCGGCCGTCGACGATGTCCACCCGACGGGCGAGTCGGCGCGGGTGGCACCGACCGACGGGAAAACGGTTCCCAGCGACTTCGAGCTCCAGGTTGGCGGCGCCGTGAACGGCAACCGTGTCCGTGATCGCGCCGAGGTCGAAGCGGCATACCTCGCCCGAGCCGGCCTGCCCGGCGCGTAGACGTTGACGGTCCGCCCCACCCGCCACGACGACAAGTTGCGCGTCCGTAGCGCGCGGGACGGAAATGTCGATCGAGGCCTCACCAAGGTCCTCGTTGTCGATGGAGACCGGACGGACTTTCCAGGAGCTCCGGCGGCCCCCAATCGTCGTAGCCGCCGCCATATGAGGCGGCGTCACCGTAAACACTTCGGTGCAGTCCGGTCCGGACACGGTGAACTGGCCGCTGGGCTCAGTGCTACGCAGGAACCGATTGGCAGGACGGACGTCGAGTGAACACCCAGCGACTGATGCGGCTCTAACCTCGACTGCGGCCCGGACCAGGCCCTCGTGGGTCAAAGCGCGCCACGCCGGCTCGACCGCGACGGACAGCCCTTCCGCGAGCTCGATCGACCACGTGCGTCCACGGCCCAACGGGCCACGGACGGTGATTTCGTATGGCCCCATCAACGGGCGTGTCAGGCCATCGAAGGCGGCGATCGCGGTCGATTCAGCCACGCGGTGTTCCTGGTTGTAGACCACCTCACCGGTGCCTGGGCGACGGATGCGGATAGTCCAGGAAATCTCACCGCCGGGCTCACCCGGCACATGGATGCGCGGCACACACCCGTACACCGGGGAGTCGTACATCGTGCGGACGCCGGGCAGCGTCTCGGGGAGTTCCAAGCGCGGACGGCGGGCGGCTCGGACCACGCGCCACGGGGCAGCGCCCCACCGCAGCGCAGTCACCGAGGAAAGGTCGACCTGGCGCATCTGCCACCCCGCCCAGCCGCAGGGCGCGTCGACCTCGGCTAGCACGCGGGCGTCGCCCTGGATCTCGAGTGCGGCCTCGGCAGAGTCCGTCAGCTCCGGATGCAGCAACCACACGGGCTCGCTGGGAAGGGACACGGTACGCGGAAGCTCGCGGCCGTCGTCGGTGAAGACCAGCAGCGGTGCTGCGCGGTCCACGACGTCAAGCTCAGTGACGAGTGGGCTGCCGGCCAGCTGGACCTGTACCGACGCGGCGGGTCGGTCGATGACCACGCTCGTGGCGGGGGCAGATTCAGACGCGCCAGCCCAGAGCCCCTTCGATTTCACCTGCAGGGGGATGCCGTCGATCGTGACGAGCCAGACCGCGCGGCCGTCCGGCGCCTCGCCGACCGGTGGCAGCCACGCGAACACTCCGCGGCCGTAGGGCTCGAGCATGAGCCGCGGCCGGTCCGCCGTGTGCGCGTTCCGGATCCGCGGTCCTCGGGTGAGGGCGAGGGCACCGGACTCAGCGAGGCCACGGGCCTGCCCGACGACCCAGCTGGGGAGATGAAGGCCGGTACCGTCGAACTCCGGCTCATAAAGCCGGTCGAGTAGGTCCAGCACACGGTCCAGGTACTCCTCGGCGAACTCACCGCCGTCGCGGATAAAACGCGCGACCGGCTTGTCCACATCGCTGAGCCGTGACTCACGGCCGGGCGCGGTGGCCCAGGCGTGGAGGTCGGCCGCGGTGATCTCGGGGTCGACTTCTTGACGCGACGCCAGAAGTCGCAGAAGGTCTTTGAGGCAATAGCTCGGCACGCCCGCGTGCATGAGGATCTCGGAGACGAAGCGCTGCGGGCCCCTGAACCGGGCGAGGCGGAAACGATCGAGATTGTCGAGAAAGGCCTGGCCCCACCGCGCCTGATCGGCCTGGCCCAAAGTAACTCCAACGGCCTCGCGTACAGCGGTCCAGTAATTCCCGCTCTCGTATCCGAAACGGGCGATGCCGGCCATACCGGTCAACAACACCGCCGGATACTTGGTCTTGAGCCAGCGGTTCTTGTCTTCGTCGTAGCTGTCCTCGTAGATGCGGCCAAGGGCACGTAGCGCGTCACGGACCTGTTTCTCGTCGGGGTCAATCTCCGCGACCAATGAGGCGCCGCGTAGATCTGTGCGCCACCGCGGCTCGAGCATGTCCAGTACTTCCCTCGGCCGCACTACGCCTCCCCAAGATCTCAACGTCTCACGCTAAACAGCGGCTCCGTTCGGGCGGCATCGGTTTGTCGGCCGAGGATGGTCGGCCGTTCGGCGGATGGGCAGCACATAGCACACAGCACTGATCGAACTCGTACTACTTCCGGTCCGCCCCACAGGTGCCGGCCAGTTCGGAGCTCAGCCCACAACGCGCACCCCGCCGGCTCAAATCCGCTGCCGGAGTCTGCCACTGCCGCGCAAACCGTTCCTTCTCGTGGACTGATTCCCACGGACTAGGGTGACGGTCAAGAAACAGCGGTAGTCGGCAGTAAGTTGCTCGGGCTACCACTGGTGGTGATGAGCAGTTCGTCCCGAGCCCTCGTCATGGCCACGTAGAGCAACGACCGCTCGCGAGCGAGTACGTCCATGCGGTCGGCGTCGGTCAGACCCTTGAGCAGGTACTCAGCCGGGAGCAGGTCCGCGTTGGCGCCGGCGATGAGGACCCGCGAGAACTCCATGCCCTTCGCGCGATGCATCGTCATCACCAGCGGCCGGCCGGGGCGCGGGGCGCCCTGTTCGACGACGCGGACCGCCACGCCACGGTCGTCCAGGCCCCGCGCGAGCTGCGTCGCTTGGTGGGAGTCGCGGACCAGCAACCCGATTGCCTCCGGCTCGACACCAGCCGCCAGCCAACGGCTCACTTCCTCAGCCGCCTTATCGAGTTCAGCCGTCAGGCTGGGGCACGGGATGATCCGCGGCGCCGGACCGCTGCGCGCCGAGCGATAATCAGCAACCTCCGGCTCGCCCTCGAGGTCGACGAAGGCGGCACCGCTCAGCGCCCCCACGGCGTACCGCAGGTTCTCGGCCGTCGTGCGGTAGTTCAACCGGAGCCGCTGCGAGCGGCCCACGATCTGGATGCCGTAGCGGCCGAGCACCACCGACTGGCCGTAGATGCGTTGATGGGCGTCCTCGGCGATGAACAGGTCATTGGGACCGGGCGCGACGAGGGCACGGAGGAACTGCCAGTGAGCGGGCGTCAGATCCTGACCCTCGTCCACCAGGACGTGATCGACACGCGGAGTACCCGACTGGCCGGCCGTCCGGTCGAGATGCGCGGCGGCGACCGCCGGGACCTCGGCGAAATCGATGCTTCCTTCGATGGACGCCCCGCTCCGATAGGCCTCGATCGCCGCCCACACAGCGATCCGCTTCTTCCGGTCCAACGCCACGCCACGGCCGGGGCGGCGTGCGGTGAGGTACTCGTCGCGGGTCGTGATGCGTCCAGGCAGCACGACCATCGCGTACTCCGCGCTCAGGAAAGCGGCGCTGCTCAGCTCGTCGGGCAACTCGGGCACCGTCGCGGCGGCCTGCGCCCAGGCGTTCTGCGCTGTCCGGCCGCTGATCACCGGTGACCGCACACCGAGGACGGACTCCAGATCCATCGCGAGGTCTTTCGCGCCCACGAGCACGGCGCGGGCGGCGGCGTCGATGCCCGTCACGTACACGCCCGAATCACCAAGCTTCGACGCCCGCGGCAGGGTCGGGTCGAGCCGCTGGAGTGCGTGGTCCATTGCCTCGGCGAGGGTGCGGGTGTAGGTCGTGAGCAGGATCCGGGCCGCCGGGTTCTGCCGAGCCAGATGCCGCGCCCGGTGCACGAGGACGACAGTCTTCCCGGTGCCGGCGCCGCCGGAGAGGCGGAACGGCCCGTTGTAGGACTGGCTCGCGTACTTGCGCTGCTCGGGGTGGAGGAACACGCGCCACGCAGCGAAATCGCCGTCCTCCAGCGCCCTCCGCAGTTCCTCGTTGTCCTCGATGAGCGCGAACTGGAGCCTCGCCGCCGGATGCTGCAGCGCCGCGATGAGCGCGTCGTCCTCCTGCTCGGGCGTGGCCGGTTCAGGATGCGGCTCCACCGGGGTGTCGAGACCGAGCGTGGCCTTGACCGTCCACAACGGAGTGCCACTCGCGAGGTCGATCAGCGCCAGACCCTGCCACTGCACCGCCGTCTCGGCGAGGACCAACATCTCGTCCTCGGAGGTCGCCGCCAGCGCGGCGCGGGCGAGGTCGGGGTCGATGCCGAGATCCTCGACGAGAGACTGCAGATCGAATCCACGCGACCCGAGCAGGGACGGCGGGGCTTCGGCCTTCGGCGCCTGAATCGGCCGCGCGGGGGCGGCCGCCGGGACTGCGCCGTCCGTCGCGGTGATGAGCTCGGCGATGCCGTTGACCGGATTGACGGACAGCCGCGATTTACGCGCGATGGCGATGGCTTCGTCGTGCGGCCAGACGCCGATGTAGATGTAGTGGGCGTCCTTGCCGTGGCCTTGCAGCTTGAACAGCACGGCGCGCCAGAAGTCGTTGACCCGGCCGGTGCGAACTCTCTCGTCGATGCATCCGGCGATGGGTTCGATGTGGAGGCCGGCGAGGCTGTCGTCGGTCGAGAGCTTCTCGAGGAAGGCGAAGGCCTGCTTCTTCACCGACGTGTCCACGTCGCCGCCCTTGCTGGGCGCCATCACGATCTGCGGCATGAGTTATCGCTTTCCGTCATCGTCGGGCGAGAGCCGAGGGGGCGGATCGCCGTCCGTGCGCCACACGGTCCAGCGGTGCTTCTCGAGGTCGGCCAGGTCTTCCTCGCTCATGCCCGCGTCGGACACCACTCGCTGGGCCGGCCACGCGAGGCCGAGGGCGATCCCGTCGTCGGTCTCCAAGCCCTGCTCGGGAACGGTTATGCGCGGGTCCGAGGCCATCCGCAGGATCGCGTCGCGCTCGGCGTCAGTGGCGCTGTCGTACAGGTTCTTCCACGGTGGCGGGATCGTGACGGTCAGCGTCGTGGTCGTCTCGGTGGCGGGTTCAGCTCCGCTTTCGAGCAGCGTGCGTGTGGTGATGTGCGCGGGCGGGGTGCGGAGGTTGAGCAGATTGCTCAACCGGAGCCACTCCCGCCAGGCCTCCTTGGCGCCGTCTGCGCCGAGCTGATGCGTGCGGTCGTCGAGGCTCAGAACGACCGAGGCTGCGCTCGGATCCCCGTCGGCGGTCGCGGCGAGGGCGACCGTGTTTTGGGACCACACCCACGAGTTGTCGACGTCCCGCACCGCCGGTGCCGTGAACGCGTCGTACTCGACGACGACTCCCCCGACGACCAGGTCGGCGCCGGTACGAGACCGGCCGGCGAGGAACCACGGGACCCAGGACGCCAACCGGCTCAGGTCATCCGGGCGCGGGTTCTGGATCCAACCCAGCATGAGATCGATGGGATTGCCGAGGGCCCAACTGAGGGACGTGGAGTTCAGCGCACCCGACGACATCGCCATGAGTTCGCCCTGCATCGTCGGTTCCCACCACGGCGGCGGCTCGGGCGTTGTACCCGTCCGGGCGGTCTCGATGTCCGGCGCGGTGACGGCGAGGACGACGCGGCCGCTGTCCCGGAGCGTGGCGCGTTTGATCGCGTCGTCGGCCACGCGCGGGTGGGACGGGCTGGCGTGGTACTTCCAGCCGTCGGTGAAGACCACGAGGTCCGGGACGCCCTGCCCGCGGAGGACGAAGTCGGGCTTGGAGCCGAGCATGTTCTGCTGCGGTTCGAGGGTCCAGACCCGGCCTCCGCCGAGGGTGATGGTCAGCTTGTTGCCCTCGGAGGTGGGCTGTTCCCTGACGGTGGCGCCCATGGACTTCAACCGATCGAGCAGGACCTGACGGAACCGCTTTTCCAGCCAGGACTCCGGATCCTGCTCCACATGGGCGGTCTCGGTGCACGTCCAGCTCATCGCCTCGGGCGGTTCGCCCTCGCCGTCGGCGGTCAGGATCTCCCGCAGGTGCCGCTCAGCCGCGGCCCGCGAGGTGAGCCGGACCAGGTGCGGCGCGGCGAACGGCAACAGACAGCGGTGGCACGCGAGGCGTTCTTCGTGCTGGCACGCGCAGTCCCGCAGCAGTTCCCACGCACGCCGGAGGATCGTCCAGACCGCGGCGGGTTCGGCGAGTTCGGCGAGGTACCCGGTGCCGCCGGGGACGACGTCGTGGAGCAGCAGCGCCTTCGGGTTCGCGGCGTCGTTCTGCGCGGTGGGGTCGACGATCACCTCGAGCTGGAGGTGGTCGGGCGCCCCGCCGAGGCGTTCGCGCAGGCCGAGCAGCAGCGCGGCGGAGAGGCTCGGTAGGGCGAAGGTGTCGCCGAGGGTCACCGAGTAGGGCAGGCGCACGACGAGGCCCTCGGTGCGCAGCGTCCGGGACAGCGCAACAGTGCGGACGCGTTCTTCGGCGAGCTTCCGGTTGGGGCACCAGGGCCGGTGTTCGTGCGGCATGTTCACGCCACTGCCCGTGTCCAGTTGGCCGCAGGCCGCGCACACCCGGAAGAGGGCGGGCGCCAGGACCGCGCCGGCGATGTCGCGTTGCGGGCCCCTCGCGCCGGCCGGTCCGAGGTTGAGCCAGCGGATGGTCAGGTCGCGCAGGTGTTTGGCGCCGAAGCCGTAGTTCTCGACGTACCACTCGCGGGTGATGCGGTCGCGGTCGATGTCGGCCGCGACCTGGATGGTGTAGACGCCGCGGTCGCGCTCGTCGCGTTCGTCGGTGATGGCGGCGTCGTCGCGACGCATCGCGGAGTAGACCTGCTCGAGTTCGACGACGTCGATGCGCTGGTTGACATCCGCGATGCCGGGGCTCGCGCACCGCGGGCACGTGGCGACCGGACCCTCGATGGCCAGGTCGCGCGCGTAACCGCACTCGGCGCAATGGATCCAGGTCCGCACGGCCTGGGCGTCGTGGCCAAGTTCGATGGCGTCGACCTTGATGCGGCTCCCGCCCGCGTAGAAGGTGGCGCCGGGAGCGAACTCGCGCAGCGCCATCGCGCCGCCGCGCCGGTAGCGGTGGGAATCCGTGCGGTAGTCGCCACTCTCGGGGTCGACGTAGGACAGCGCGACGTCCAGTTCGACGCCGTCGCCGAGCAGGGTGTAGTTGGGCAGCAGCCCGTGCTCCTCGAGCACTCCGATCCAGTACTCCCCGCGCAGGTCAGCAAGCTGACTGTCCGTCAGACGCAGTGCGGCCTTGGCACTGCGGTAGGCCTGGACGTCCTCCTCGGAGGCGCCGGGAGCCTTCTGCGGGCGGCCCTCGGAGTCGAGGACCTCGGCGCGCTGTTGGAGGTCGGGCAGCGAGGCGTGAATGGCCTTGCGCCGGTGCTCGAGGGTCTCCACGGTGGTGGCCCACCGCTGCGAGGCGTGGTGCAGCCGTTGGGCCAGCGCGCTACTGCCCACCGGCCCGCCGGAGGGCCGCGTGGCCCACTCGCGCAGCCGGTCCCGCGCCGAGTCGGCGAGCCCGTCGAAGGTGCCGAGGAAGGCGTCGAGCAGCTCGGTGGATCGGGTCTCCGCGAGGTCGATGAGCGAGCCGAGGTAGCTGCCCTCGCCCGTGCTTCCGATGGCCTCCTTGGCGGTGGCCGGGTGGACACCGTTCGGGTCGCGGGCGATGACGTCGGCGATCGAGGCGATGTACTGGCGGCGCAGGATCTCCTCGGCGTCCAGGTAGGTGGCGGGCGGGCGGACGTCGCCGTTGATGACGGAGAGGGGATCGCCGAGCCGGGGCAGTTGGTCGCCACGGCCGGTGACGAAGGACAGGCACAGCGCGTTACCGGTGAGACGACCCGCGCGCCCGACCCGCTGGAGGTAGGAGGCGACGCTGCGGGGCAGGCCGGCGAGCATCACGGCGGACAGGTCCCCGATGTCGATGCCCATCTCCAGCGTCGGGGTGGCCACGAGGACATTGGGTGCCTGCGGTTCGGCGTGGGCGGACCTGAACGAGTCCTCGTAGGCGCGGCGGTCCTCGTCGGGCAGCAGGCTGGTGTGCTCGCGCGCGACGACGCGCCGCATGTCCGCGGAGGCGTAGAGGCGCCGATAGAAGTTGTCGGCCCGCGCGGCCGGCGTCAGCGTTCCCTTGCACCGCGCGACAAGGCAGGGGGCGCCGTCGAGTTGGGCGACCACGGTGGGGCTGGCCGGGGTGTCCGCCTGGCAGGTCGGGCAGAGCAGTTCGTGGCGTTTGCCGGCGAGGTCGGCGAGCGGCACCTCGGCGACGACGATCGACGAGGCGGGCAGCTGGTAGATCTGGGCGCCGGACTTGGAGGTGACGGCGGTGATGACGTCGGCCTGCGCGAGGCGTTGGAACAGCAGCCGCGCGAGCTTCGAGCCGTTCTGCGGGTCCAGGCCGAGGCATTTCGCGGTCCACAGCGCGTACCAGCTCTGGGTGGCGGTGACCGGGTCGAGGTCGCTGCGTTTGTCGTTGACTCCCCCGACGCGCGGATAGCCGGGCGCGGGCCGGCCTGCGGGGAACGCGGGCATGCCCTCGGCGCGGGGCCGACCACCCCAGATGGAGAAGCGGGCGCCGTCCTCCTGCTGGTAGCGGTGGAACCACTTGTGCTCGATGGCGCCGCGTTCGCGCATGCGCTCGAGCACGCCGCGGACCCAGGCGGTGCGTCGGGCAGCGTCGGGGCCCTCGATCAGGTCGAGCGTGCCGAGCCCGCCGGCCTCCTCGATGGCCTGGTCGGCGGCACGCAGCAGTGCGGCGGGGCCGACGGCCACCTCGGCGGCGACGCTCCCGGTGCGTTCGAGGGTGCGCCCGGTGCGGGACTGCAGCCCGAACTCCAGTGTCGCGTCGAGCAGCAGGCGCAGTTTGACGCGGTTGCGGACACCGGTGGGGACCTCGCGCAGTTTGGCGCGCTTCCAGAACGGTTCGAACTGTTCCTTGTCCGCGAGGTCGGGCGGGACGATGCGGTACCGGCGGTGCCGGTCGTCGCCGGCGTTGGCGATGACCTGGTCGACGAGGGCTTGCAGGTCGATCGGTTCACGGCCGACGGCTTCGCGCAGCACGGCGCGCAGGGTGAGGCTGTAGGAGCGGGTCTGCACGAACCCGGCGCGGTGGGCGGCGTCCTGGACGCTGTCGGTGAAGACGAGTGCCTTCTTCTCGCGTTCGTCGAGGTTCTCGGTCCCGAACAGGGTGGACAGCGTGACGGACAGCAGGGTGGCGATGGCCGAACCGAGCCACCGGATCGCGTCCTTCTGCCCGCAGGCGGGGCAGGTGTCGTCGATGGATCGGTCGCCGGCGTCGTCGCCGGTGTGGGTGAGGACCGGCAGCACGGAGCCGCCGCGGAAGTCGGCGGTGTTGCTGGGTGGGTGAGGAAGCAGTTGTCGTTCGCGGACGGCGAGCCACCGCAGGCCGGGCACGAGCCGAGGTTCGGGTTGCCCGGCGGCCTCGGCGATCACGGCGTCGCCTTCGGTGGGGGCGTGCAGCAGCGGACGGTAGCGGGCGTCGCGGGCGAGTTTGCGGCGGCGGATCTGTTCGTCGGCGCCGTCGAGGTCATGGCCGGTGGGGGCGAGGACGACGCCCCACCCGGAGCGGCCGCAGTGGCGGCAGAACAGCGCGGGGAGCGCGAGGCCGGTGTCCGCCGTCGGCTCGTCCGCGTGGTCGGCGTGCTCGCCGTCGTCGGCCCATCGGTAGCGCGGGACCGCGGAGACGGAGCGGTCGATGCGGGTGAGTTCGCGGACCCAGAGGTGCAGGTCGACGTTGGCGGCGGCGCGACCGACCTTCGCGCGGACGTGGCTGAACGCCGCGAGCAGCGCGACGAGGAACTCCTCGGCGCCGTCGGCGTGGTCGGCGAACAGGGTGACCGCGAGGTCGCGCAGCGGGACGGCCTCGCGGGCTGCCTCCAGCAGGCGCGGGGTGAGCGGGTGCGCCTTGAGCAGGTCGAGCGCACGGTCGGCGTCGAGGTCGTCCGTCTCGGCGGGGTCGAGGGCGTACAGGGCGCCGAGGACCTGCCGGCACAGCGCGGCGCCGTCGGTGCGGCCGAGGTCGGCGAACCCGAACCAGTCGACGCCGGTGGCCGCGGCGAGGTTGACCGGGGTGTACCCGTCGGCGGCCACCCGGGCGGGGGCATCGCCGATCCACTCGTCGACGCCGAGGCGGGTCTCGGTGACGACCGCGTCGGCGGGGAACGGTTCGCCGAAGACGGTGGCGGCGAACTCGAGCATGGTGGCGGGGTCGCCGCCGTCGCCGAGGGTCGCGGAGGTGGCGACGGGGGTGATGCGGCCGAGCGGCCGGGCCCAGTCGTCGGGGGTGAACTGCGGGTCGTCGGCGGCCCAGTGGCTCTTGAGGGCGAGGCCCAGGCGGCGGAGCAGCATGGCGACGTCGGTGCCCTGGGCGCCGTCGTAGGTATGGAACTCGTCGAGGACGAGGTACTGGAGGCTGTGGGCGCTCTTGGCCCACAGGTCCGCGTCGGCCCGGCGCAGCAGGAGCTGGTCGAGCATCTTGTAGTTGGTGAGCAGGATGTCGGGTGGGTCGCTGCGGATGACGGCCCGGTCGGTGATGAGCCCGTCGGCGGTGACCTTGGTGCGCAGCTTGCCCTTCTCGCCGGTGTAGAGGGCGGCGGTCACTCCCCCGAGGCCGGGGTCGTTCACGAGCAGCTTGGTGAGGCGGCCGGCCTGGTCGTTGGCGAGGGCGTTCATCGGGTACAGCACGATGGCCTTGGTGCCGGTGATGCCGGCCCGTTTGGCGCGCAGCGCGTGGTCGAGGATCGGGTGCAGGAACGCCTCGGTCTTGCCCGACCCGGTGCCGGTGGTGACCAGCGTCGGCTGCGGCCGCCGCTCCGGCCCGAACAGGGCTGCGCTGCTCAGCCGGGCGTAGGCCGCGGCCTGGTGCCCGTAGGGCGGCGGGGCGCCTTCCGGGAACCAGTCGAGGACGTCCCGCCAGCCCTCGGCCGCGGGGCGGAACGGTAGCCGCAGCCGGACGTACGGGCCCTTGAACAGGCCATTGGCCGGGTCGCCGAGGAACTCGGCGAGCGCCCGGCGGGCGTCCTCGTCCGTGAGGGCGAAGGTGGTGGTCAGGTAATCGGTCAGGCTGTCTCGAATCGCCCCTGCTTGAACACTCGGCAAGAGCTCTGGCACCGGGCGCCTCCTCACGCCGTACTCGACCACGCCGTTGCGCGGCAGTCTGATCAGAGGCTATCGGCGCGCACGTTGCGCGGGGTTGAGGTGCGCCCGCTGCGCCTGAACCCACGATGCCCCGGCGCACGCGCGCGGAGAAGTGTCAGAAGGTGTCCGTAACCTCGGTCGGAATCGCATCGGCTGGCGGGAACGAGGTGGAAGGTGCACAGCGAACCCGATCCAGGCATCGGTGTTGAGCTCATCATTGGCGTGGTCAGAGACATCGGCGTCCCCAGCGAGACGGTCCGCCAGAGCCTCGAAGGTCAGTTGCGGTCGTTCGGCTACGACGTGCAGACGATTTGAATCGCCCCGGGTTTGATGGAGACTCCGTTAGCTGGTTCCGGTTCCTGCGAGCTGGTTGA
>NZ_BAAAHE010000034.1 GCF_039525035.1 Sporichthya brevicatena | reverse complement strand
GCCTCGGTCAACCGCGCAAGCCCGCGACACCGACAGCCTCACGAAAGATCGAGGCTAAAGCGGGTGTCCGCAGTTCGAATCTGCGCGGGGGCACATCTTCTGACCTGCGGGTTTGTCTCCACAAAGTTCACCAAGGTGAGCCGCGTGGCATGAAACGTGGCATGAACTCCCGTAGCCTGCAGATGTGGCGGTGGTCCGGGGGACGCGCGGAGGGGAGCATCGAGCTGCTCCCCTCGGGCCGGTATCGCGTCCGCGTGTACGCCGGCCGGGACGCCTTGACCGGGCGGCAGATGTACCTCCGGGCCACAGCCCGCACCAAGACCGAAGCTAAGGCGGAACTCGCCCGCCTGGTCAGCCAGATTCACGACCGGCGCCAGCCGAAAGCGTCGATCTCCATGGCGCAAGCAATCGAGCAGTGGCGCGAGGTGGTCCGACACGAGGCCAGTACTCGGGAGCGCAACGAGCAGCTGATCCGGCTGTACATCGAGCCGACGCTGGGCAAGAAGCCGGTTCACAAGATCACGGCCGAACAGCTGGAGCTGCTCTACTCGCGTCTGCTCAAGTGCCGGGCGCTGTGCAGCGGCCGCCCGAAGGCCGGGCACCAGTGCGAGCCTCTGGCGCCGAACACGGTTCGCAAGGTGCACTTCATCATCCGCTCGGTCCTCGACCGCGCCGTGCGGTGGAAGTTCCTGTCCGTGAACGAAGCAGAACTGGCGGAACCGCCGGCGTCTCACCGGCACGAGCCCGACCCTCCGACGCCGGAGGAGGCCCGGGCGCTCCTCGCCGAGGCATCCCGCGATCCCGACTGGGCGCTTCTGCTCTTCCTCACCATGGTGCTCGGTTGGCGTCGCGGCGAGCTCTGCGCCCTCCGGTGGACCGACGTGAATCTGAAGGACGGCTACATCACGATCGAGCGGAGCCACTGGGGCGGCGTCGAGAAGCGGACGAAGACGAATCAGACCCGGCGTGTGGCACTGGACCAGCACTCGGTCGACCAGCTGCAGGAATTGCGCAAGCGACGGCAAGCCGCGTGCGCAGCGCTGGGCGTCGAGTGGTCCCGCGATTCCTTCGTCTTTTCCCGGGCCGCGGACGGAACGACCCCACTCACGCCCTCCAGCGTCACCCAGCGATACCGAAAGCTCGCGGTGAAGTTGGATCTCCGCAGCACGCGCCTGCACTCCTTGCGGCACTACTCCGCCACCGAGCTGATCGCCGCGAACGTCGACGTCCGGACAGTCGCCGGCCGACTCGGCCACGGCAGCGGTGGGACCACGACATTGCGCACCTACGCCGGGTGGAGTGCCGACGCCGATCGCCGGGCCGCGGAGAAGATCGCGGGGCTGATCCCGCGACCGGAGCCCGCCCTTCGGCGGCCGCAATCGCCCTACGAGCAGCTGGCCGCCAGCCTCCGGGCGTCGATCCTGTCCGGCGCTCTGCCCGTCGGTGCCCAGTTGCCGACCCTCGCCGAGCTGGCGTCTGAACACAACATGGCACCCAACACCGCAGCACGGGCCATCGCGATGCTCAAGGACGAGGGACTCGTGTCAGCCGAGCGCGGCCGCCGAGCGATCGTTGTCGGCCGCTCAGAATCGCACACCTGAACTGACGAGCCGTCACTCAGGCGCCGCGACCGCTTCACAGAGCAATCCTGTGATGGTCGGGCGTCCGATCATTCCGGACGCCGGACTGATGGAGTCTCTGGTCAAGCGTGCCTACGCCGCCGGCTACGAGGCGCTCGTGATGATGGTCGACGCCCCGGTCGGCGGGAGCCTTGAGCGCTCGCTACGCCGCGGCGCGATCCCGGCCAAGTACACGGTGCGCAACGTGCTCGATGTGGCGTCGCGACCGCAGTGGGCGGCGGGCTTCCTGCGGACCGCGCACCTCATCGCCGCACGCAACCTCGGCGAGGCGGAGGTGAAACGCAAGTTCCCACCGCGGCCCGTCATTCCCGGCCAGGCGTTGTCCAGTGGCCCGAAGCGGAGTTGGGACGACCTGCAGCGGGTTCGCGACCGATGGGACCGCCCGCTGCTGGTGAAGGGCATCCTCGACCCCAGCGACGCGGTTCAGTGCATCGAGCGCGGCGCCAACGGCGTGATCGTCTCGAACCACGGCGGTCGGCTTCTCGACGGTGCGCCCGCCAGCCTGTCCGTGCTGCCGGAGATTGCCAGCGCGGTCGCCGGACGCGGTGATGTCCTGCTCGACGGCGGCATCCGGCGGGGCAGCGACATAGCGAAGGCCCTGGCCCTCGGCGCGACGGCGTGTTGCATCGGTCGGCCGTACCACTACGGCCTCGGAGCTGGCGGAGAACCCGGGGTGAGGAAGGTGCTCGACATCCTCCTCGCCGAAATCGATCGGACGCTTGCGTTCCTGGGTTCATCCTCGGTCCGCGAGATCGGCGCTGATCGCGTCCGGCGCCGTCAGCCGCTCTGAGAGACCGAGCGTTCCGGGCCTACGGGTCAGTCCGCGCCGAGGGCGCGGGTGAACCCGTCGGGGATGAGGATGTCGGAACGGGAGAACTCGCTGACCTCGGACTTGCCGGTGGCGAGCATGGTGGAGTCGATACCCGCACGCAGGATGTCCAGGACGTTCTCGACCCCGGCCTGGCCGTTGGCCGCCAGGCCCCACAGGTAGGCGCGGCCGATCATCACCGCACGGGCGCCGAGGGCAACGGCCTTGACCACGTCCGAACCACGGCGGATACCGCCGTCGAAGAGAACCTCGATCTGGGAACCGACCGCGTCCGCGACCGCCGGCAGCGCCCGGATCGCCGCGGGGGTGCCATCCAGATTGTTCCCACCGTGGTTGGACACCGAGATCGCCGAGACCCCCGCATCGACCGCGCGCTTGGCGTCATCGACCCGGCACACGCCCTTGAGCAGGAACGGCCCGTCCCACTGCGAACGCAGCCAGGCCACGTCCTCCCACGACGGGGGCGGGGTCATCATCCACTCGCCGTACGCCTCGAAGAACCCCGGCGAGGGCTCCGTGCGCGGGCGCACGTTCGGCACGCCCAGGTCCGGCAGCTTGCCGGTCTTGGCGAAGGCCAGCAGCCACTGCGGCCGGATCGCCACCTCGGGAGCGAACTTCACCGCGGTCTTGACATCGATCGACTGCGGGATCGAGGGCGAACCCCAGTCGCGCTGGTGGGAGAACGACCAGTCCAGCGTCAGGATGATTCCCTTCGCCCCGTTCGCACGCGCGCGGTCCAGCCGCGCGATCATCGCCTCCCGCGACCCGGACCAGTACAGCTGGAAGAACGTCGGCACCCCGGTCGCCACGACGTCCTCGATCGGCTTGGACGCGAACGAGGACAACCCCATCGCGATCCCCCGCGCCGCCGCGGCCCGGGCCACCGCCACCTCACCGTCGGGGTGCACGGCCTGCACACCCGTCGGGGAGATCAGCACCGGCATCGAGATGTCCTGGCCCAGCACCCGCACGCCCTGCTCACGCTTGGCCGACGCACCGGCCACGTGCGGGGCGAACCCGAGCTCACCGAACGCCTTGAGGTTGTCCTCCAGCGTCAGACCACGCTCCGACCCGGCGATCAGTGCCTTGTACACCGACCGCGGCAGCCGCCGCTTGGCCCGCCGCTGCGCCTGCGCGACCGTCTCGAACCATGTATTCACAGGGCCACCACCACTGGGGCATTTCCGGCGCCGGGCAGAATCTGTCGGATCATCAGTACCTTCCTCGGCTGCGCCGGACGAATTGGCGGAAGAAGTCGGCCGGGAACACCTCGCAGGTCCCGCCCCAGACCTGATCGCCACTGTCGAGCTGCCATTCGTAGAGCGCCGGGAACGCAATCAGACCCGGCAGTCCGGACCACTTGAGCAGGGCCACGCGCCGGCCTTCGGCGGCGAAGCGGCGACCCAGCTCGTCCTCGCCCTCTATCGCGACGACCGTCGCCACCCCGTCACGCCGCCTCTCCAGCACCTTCCGGTCTCCCCGAACTAGAGCAGCAGTTCGGACACCGTCGTGGAACCAGCCGGACAACAGACGATCGCTGGCGTAGTGGACGAAGTCGCGTTCGGGCTCTCTCGTCGGCACCGTGTACATGCTCATCGCGCGACCGGCGCCGTCGTTGAACCACGGCCGGTCGTGGCGTGGGAACTCGGCCCACGAACGGCGCCGATAGTCGCGCACTCCCCACATGCGACCGCGGCTGGAAACGCACGAGATCGAATGCTTCTCGCCTCGAATCCAGAGAACGCCGGTCATCCGACCCGGTTGCTCGTCCTGGCCCGATCCCCACCCGTCCGATCCGGGCTCGAACGGGCTCGTCACGACGGGGGCCAGTCCGTTGAACTCCACGTCGAGTTCGACGTCGTTGCGGTCATAGGTGATCCGGTATCTGTTGCCCGGTTCGACGCACCGGACGGCGAGGTTGTCCGGCTTGGAAAACTCGAACAGCGCAGCTTCCACGTCCACCGCCGGACGTTCCACCCAGTCGTAGTGGACGCAGTCGTAGACCTCCTCACCGACCGGCTCGTAGAGGACGACGCCGGTCGAAGCGGTGCGCAGGCGCGGCCGGAGGTCGACGCAGATGAACCCGTGCAGCTTCCGCTCGGGAACGCTGATGGTGAACCAGGCGCTCTCGCGCCAGAGCGGATCTCGTGCTCGGGGGTGGGAATAGTCGTCCTCCAGGATCACGGAGGCGGTGACCACCCACTTACCTCCCTGCGGTCAACAGCATTGAACTCGCGGACGCGCCTCCACCGACTCCCGCGACGGCGACCTCGGCCTTGTCGAGCTGGCGCAGCCCGGCCTGACCCCAGAGCTGGTGCAACGCCTCGGCCAGGAAGCCCCAGCCGTGCAGTCGTCCCCCGGAGAGCTGTCCACCCCAGGTGTTGATCGGGAGCTCGCCGTTCAAGCCGATGCGATGTCCACCTTCGACGAATGGGCCGCTCTCGCCGGGCTTGCAGAACCCCAAGGCTTCGAGCCAGAAGAGCACGAACGGGCTGAACGCGTCGTAGATCTGCACGACGTCGACGTCCGACGGCCGTAGATCGGTCTGGCTCCACATGTGGTCGGCGGCGTCGTGGGTCGCCATCTCCGTGAGATCGGGCCAGTGCTCCCAGTACGGCCGATGACGCATGGCCGTACCCAAGGCCTCGATGGTCGCGTAGTGCCGCGCATCGGGAGCCGTGTCGGGGTGCGAGACCACGATCGCGAGCGATCCGTCCACCGGGATGTCGCAGTCCAGCAGCGACAACGGGGTCGAAATCATCCGACTCGACAGGTAGTCGTGCATCGACATCGGTTCACGCATGATGGCGTGCGGGTTCAGCATCGCCGCGGCACGCTGCGCCACGGCCACCGCACCGAGCTGTTCTTTGGTGGTGCCGTATGCCCGCATGTGGTGCTGGGTGTAGAAGGCGGTCCAGTTGGCGGCGGACACTGCTCCCGATGCAAGCAACCAGGACAGGACCCCTTCCATCTCGAACCCAGGAGACCCGAGCCCCCCACGACGGCCGCCGCTCTGCGCGCTCGCCTCCGTGGTCGTGCGAAAGACCACCGCATGGCGACAGAGTCCCAGGCTGACCGCTCCCGCCGCCGCCGCGACGGACATGAATTGAGCCGGCCCCTGACACACGCCGAGGTGCCAGTTGAGGGACAGCCCGAGCCCGTCCTGGATCTCGTAGAGGTCAGGTCCGTTGAAGCCCGGATTCAGTGGCACGGCGTTGCCGGGGTACGTGACGAGGCCGTCGATGTCCCGGACCGAGAGGCCGGCGTCATCGATCGCCGCGAGGATCGCGTCGATCGTCAGTTGGTACGCGGTCTGCGGTAGGCGCCGCCCGATGGCTGACTGTCCGATTCCCGTGATGATCGCGTGGGGCTTGTCCGTCATGCGCCGAGCCAGGGTACGAAGCCGATCCGGGTGAGCCCTTCGGAAAAGGGCGTGAAGGTGAAGTCGAGAAGGTCCCCGATGCGGGGTTCGCGTTCCAACTGGTCGAGCACGCCGACCATGCGGATGCGGTCGTGTTCGGGAAGTTCCACCAGACCCACCGTGTAGACGCCGAGACCCGGCGCCCACGGGTGGTGGTTGTGTGTGAAGGCGTGGAGCACCGCCGGCGGCGCGACGTCGACCCAGGACAGCGACCGGCCGAGACACCGGCGGCAGATGCCCCGGGGCGGGAACACGTGGAGCCCGCAGTCGTCGCACCGTTCGACGACGAGGCGGCTCTGTGCGGCGGCGTCCCAGAACGGCTTGGACTCCGGAGTGATCGCCGGACGTACGCCGAGGACGGCGAGATCCTCCAGCGATGGTCTCGACGCCATCGCGCGGGCGGCCGGCATGGCGCGCGTCATCGGGCCGCCCCTGCCGTAGCCCCAGGCCCCTCGACCGCAACGTCCGCAACGTCCGCGATGTCCGGGAAGAACATGCGCGCCGCGTTGCCGTAGGCGAAGTCGAACCGTGTCTGCTCGTCGAGGTCCATCGCGGCGATCTGCTCCCGACACCGCGAGAATTCGAGGATGGGGTAGTCGCTGGCCCACATGACCCGCTTGCGGCCCCGGCCCCTGAGGTAGTCCACGGCCGGCGTCGGGATGCGCCGCGGCGAGTACGCCGACGTCATGTAGTGGAGGTTCTCCCACTTGGTCATGAGCTTGACGCAGACGTCCGCCCACGGGTCCCCGCCGTGCGACATGACCACCGTGAGCTCGGGGAAGAAGCAGCAGACCTCGTCGAGGGAGATGGGGTCCTGCACCCGGCCCGGAACCCGCGGCCCGGGGATGCCGACGTTCACGGTGATGGGCACGCCCAACTCGGCGCATTTCGCGTAGACGGGGAAGTAGGACGCGTGGTCGTACGGGAGCTGGGTCTCCAGCGCGAGCACACGGATCAGGACGAAACCGAGGTCGCGAACGACGTGCTCGATCGCTCGCACCGCCGCCATGCCGGTCCGCGGGTCCACGACCAAGGAGCCGGCAAATCGATCGGGGTGCATCTGAATCGCCTCGGCGACCCAGGGCAGGTTGTCGGCGCCGCGGTAGCCCGCGCAGAGGATCGCCCGCCGGACGTTGGCCTCATCCATCTCGTCGACCAACTGCGGCAACGTGGTTCCGCGACGTCGGCGCTCCGCCAACCCGCGGAAAAGACCAGCCACCGCCGGGTCGACCTCCGTCACCGCGAAGTTCGGGTTTACCCAGGGGTCGATCATGGGAAACCGCGTTGCCACCAGGCCCACCTTCGATGCGACAGACTGACGATTCTTGTTACTTAGTCAGCAGTATCCGTCGCACACGGGAGGCCGTCAAGCGCTGTGACAACCTTTGTCACGCTGTATCATGTGATCGACCTTCAGGAGGCTCCTTGTCCCGACGCAGCAGCTCCCGAACCAGCAATGGCGACGTGCGGGGGACGGTGCTGCGCGCCGCCGAACGTTGCATCCAGCGCCACGGCATCCGCAAGACGACGATGGATGACATCGCGCGCGAAGCGGGCATCTCACGCCCGAGCGTGTACCGCTATTTCGCGGACCGCGAGGACCTGCTCCTCGCCCTTCTTGACGAACGTTCACGCGCACTGACCGAGCGCGCTCGCAAGTTCATCGACCAGTTCCCCACCGTCGAAGAAGGGCTCGTGGAGGGCCTCGTCTACATCGCCGAGCACGGCCACCGGGACGAATTCACCCGCTACCTCGCGTCGATGGACGACAGCGACTTCGGTCGCCGGGTCGCCGACACTGACGCGTTCGCGACGCTGACAGCCGAGTTCTGGGACCCGTTCCTCGACGCCGCCGAGAAGCGCGGCGAACTGCGGTCCAGCCTGAGCCGGCACGACATCCACGTGTGGTTGGGCAGCGTCGGGCTGATGCTCATGAGCATCCTGGACCGCGAGGAGATCCCGAACCCCAAGGCCATGCGCGAGCTGGTCCGACAGTTCGTCGTCCCTGCCTTCGTCTCCCCCGACTATGCGCCAGAGGAGACGAAGGCGCCGCGTGCCACCAGCAAGACCAGCAAGAGCCGCCGGTAGCTACCGTCGACCGGACCGAGCGTCTTACCGACGTCGGTCCGGTCCCCGGTCGTAGCACGTCGGTCCGGCCACCTGGTTACGGAGGTCGACCTTCTTCACCTTGCCCGTGGGCGTCTTCGGAAGCGCGGGGACGATCTCCACGTAGCGCGGGACCATGAACTTCGGCGCCCGCGGCAGCAGGAACTCCACCAACTGCTCCCCCGTCAGCGTCGAGCCCTCGGCCAGGACGACGAAGACCTTCACGTCGTCATCCTTGACCGCGTCGTTCTCGTGCGCGAGCTCGGACGGGACACCCACGCACGCGGCCTCGACGACGTCGGGATGCGCGAGGGCCTCGGCCTCAACCTCGAAACTCGAGATGTTGTGCCCGCGGCGGCGCAGGCTGTCCTTGAGCCGGTCGACGAAGTAGAGGTTGCCCTCCTCGTCGAAGCGGCCCGCGTCCCCGGTGTGGAACCAGCCGTCCCGCCAGGCGTCTGCCGTCGCCTCGGGCATCCCGAGATACCCCTTGTTCAGACGCCAGGGCTTGTCGTGGCGGACGAGGATCTCGCCGACGGTGCCCGTCGGGAGCGCTTCGCCGAACTCGTCCGCGATCCGAATGTGGTAGCCCGGCGCCGGCCGGCCGTTGACCTTGTGGTCCGCCGGCGCGGACGTCGTCGCCGCCCACCCGACCTCGGTGTTGCCGAAGCCCGCGCTGACGCGGACCCCGAATCGACGCTCGAAGTCGCGGAAGGCCGGGATCAGCGGGTACATGCCGACGCGAACCAACGGGTTGTCAGCGTCGTCCGCCCTCTCCGGCTCGTTCATCAGCAGGCCGGAGACCACGAGGAGCGGCGCATGTGTGCAGCCGTACTTGCGGATGTCCGACCAGAACGCACTGAGGCTGAAGCCCTCGCGGAAAACCATACGGAGGTCGAACATCGGCGCTGCGACCATGCCGAACTTGCCGCTGCTGTGGAAGGTCGGCCAGCAGGTGAAGATCGCACCGTTGTCGTAGTTCGCCGGGTTGTCGTCGGGGAACATGCCCCACGCCATCCCGTGCAGGTTGACCCACGGCTGGAGCACACCCTTCGAGGGCCCGGTCGTCCCGGAGGTGTAGATGACCGCGTGGGTGTCGTGGTACCTCGGCGTCGAGTAGCTCGCCTGGATCCCGTTCGCCAGGAATTCCTCCCCGGAGAGAACTCGCCACGGCAGGTCCGGGAGTGCGCCCGTGGCGTCCGGCACCACGACGGTACGCAGGTGCGGAAGGCTGTCCCGCAGCAGGTCCAGGCGTTCGACGAAACGCTCGGCGATGACCAGCACCTCGGCCCGAGAGTGATTCAGCGGGTACGCCAGGGTCTGGCCGAGAAACTGCGGGTTGATCGGCACCTCGATGGCGCGCAGCCAGCTCAGCCCGAGCCAGCAGCGGTACGAGGTGATGTTGTTGGGCAACATGGTGGCGACGACCGCCTCGGCCTGAACGCCGACCGCGGCGAAGCCGTCCGCCCACCGACGAACCGAGTCATGGAAGTCCCCGTACGTGTGGGTCGGGCCGTCGATCTCCTCGATGAAGGTTCGCCCGGGCTCCTTCTCGGCAAGATCGGCGATGAGAACGGGCAGCGGCGTCTCGAGGTCCATCGTTCTCCTACGGTCGGTCAGACGTCCCACGGTCACACGGTCAATCGGCGGAAGCGGCAGCAACTAGGTCAACGGTGGTCACGAGCTTCACGCGCGGGCGCCCCGCGGAGGCCCCCGCGTTCCGTTCGGCCGCGTCGATCCTCGACCACTCCGGAAGTCCGAGCGGGACGACCCCGCGTTCGGCGAGCAGAGCGTCGAGCTCGTCCAGACTTCCGGACGGAGGCGTCAACGCACCCGCGGCCCAGTCCTCCAGAAGCGCGGCAACGGTCTCCGACGCGCAGTGCTTGTTGGTCCCGACCACGCCGGTCGGTCCGCGTTTGATCCACCCGGTGACGTACGTACCGGCGTCTCCCCCGGACTCCGCCCGAACCCGCCCGTGCTCGTGCGGGACGGTTCCCCGCCGCTCGTCGAACGGAAGACCAGGGATCGGCTGCCCTCGGTACCCCACAGATCGCAGCACCAACTGCGCTTCGAGGACCTCGGTCTCTCCGCTCGGCACGGCCGTGACGGACCCGTCGGGGTCGACCGTCAGGCGGTTGCGCACGATCTCGACCTTGTCGACGCCGTCACCCCCGAGCACCTCTGTGGGCGAGGCCAGGAAGCGAAGGACAATCCGCCGGTAGCCGGTCGACGCCTCGCCGGCCGGCCGATCCGCGATCTCCCGAAGCACGGCCAATTTCCGAGCCACCGTCAGATCCAGCGTCCCGGACGCCTCCTGGGCAGCCGTGTGTTCGTCGAGCTCCAGATCCTGCGGGTCGACGACCACCTCGACGCCGGGTAACTCCAGCAGATCCAGCAGTTCCGGGGTGGTGAAGGCCGCCTGAGCAGCACCGCGCCGCCCCAGGACGACAACCTCTTCCACCGCACTGTCCCGCAGCACCTGCAACGCGTGATCCGCGATGTCGGTGGCAGCAAGGCGATCGACATCGCCGGCCAGCACGCGGGCGAGGTCGAGCGCGACGTTGCCGTTGCCGACAATGACCACACGCCGACATTCGCTGAGATCGACCGCAAGATCCGCCCGCGCAGGGTGGCCGTTGTACCAGCCGACGAAGTCGGTCGCCGAGTACGAACCCGCGAGGTCCTCGCCGGGGATGCTCAGTCGGCGGTCCGAGTCGGCTCCGACGGCGTAGATCACGCCGTGGTAGTACCGCGACAGTTCTTCGTGGGTGATCTGCGTCCCGACCTCGACCCCCAGTCGCAGGCGCAGCCCTCGCATGGCGTTGTACGGGTACGCCTGCACGACCTTCTTGGTCTGCTGGTGGTCCGGCGCGATCCCGAACCGGACCAGGCCGTACGGCGTGAGCAGACGTTCGTAGAGGTCGACCTCGACGCCGGGCCGATCGAGCAGGGCGGCCGCCGCGTAACTTCCGGCCGGCCCGGACCCGACCACCGCGACCCGCAGACCCCGGACGTCGACGTCGGAGCGCGCGGGGACCGGCGGGTCGCCGAAGCTTTCCAGGGGATTGCGGGCGTAGAACGCGGCATTGATGTCGAGATACTGCGTCTCAGCGCCTTCCAGGTCCTCCTCGGCCTTGATGGCGTCCACCGGACACACCTGGACACAGGCCGAGCACTCGATGCACGACTCCGGGTCGATGAAAAGCATCTCCGTGGTGAGGTACCCAGGCTCCCCCGGCGCGGGGTGGATGCAGTTCACCGGACAGACCGGAACGCAGGACGCGTCGTTGCAGCAACGCGCAGTGATGACGAAGGTCATCTGGTCAATCCTTACGCGCCGGGCGGAAGGTCAGCGGCAGCCCCGTCACCCGCCGGACGACGCCGTGAGCCACGAACTGGACGTCTTCCGCAGCCACGGCCAGCTGGATGTCCTCCAGCCGCGAGAAGAGTTGCTCACAGGCGATCCGGGCTTCGAGCCGGGCCAACGGTGCACCGAGGCACATGTGGTTGGCGTGCCCGAATGCCGTGTGGCTCGGGCCCTTCCGGAAGATGTCGAAGCGGTCGGCGTCCGGACCGTAGATCTCGGGGTCGCGATTCGCCGCACCCCAGCCGAGCATCACGCGCGAGTTGGCCGGAATCGGGACGTCGCCGATCTGCGCGCCCTCGGTGTAGACCATCCGCGGGTTCCACTGCACCGGCGACTCCAGGCGCAGGACCTCCTCCAGCATCGCGGGAATCAGGCTGAAGTCGGCGAGCACGGCCTCGAACTGCTCGGGGTGCGTCAGCAGCAGGTACATCGCCGACCCGAGCAGACTCGCCGTGCTCTCGGTCCCACCGGCCACGAAGATTCGGATCAGTTCGAGGATCTCCGGCAGGTCGAGCGGCCGTTCCTCGTCGGCCCTCGCCGTGATCATCGCGCTGAGGAGGTCGTCGCCCGGTTCGGCCCGCCGCTGCTCGATCAGGTCGGCGAAGTAGAGCTGCATCTCAACCATCCCGCGGGCGCACTCGAGGCCGCGCTCGCGAGGCAGTGCCCCGGATGCCATCTCCGCGATGATGTCGGCCCAGCGGCCGAAGTTCTGCAGGCCGTCCTCGGGAACCCCCAGGATCGCGCCGATGATCGTGGTCGGGAACGGCAGTGCGAACTGGCTCATGATCTCGACGTGCCCGTCGGCCTCGAACCGGTCGATGAGGTCGGCGACCGTCTTCCGGATCAGGTGCTCATGCGCCAGGGTCGACTTCGGTGTGAAAGGCTTGTTGACCAGCTTCCGGTAACGCATGTGCTCCGGCGGGTCACACGTCACGAGTGCAGCCACGGCGGGGTAGCCGTTGGCGCGGATGGCGTCGAACTCGGGGTCGCCGGCCCCCATCGTCGGACGCAAACTGCTGAATGTCGCAGTGTCCTTTGCGACGGCGCACACCGTGTCGTACCGCGTCACCATGAACCCGCCCATGGCGGGGACGGGGTAGGCGGGCGTCTCGACCCGCGCGCGGTCGTAGAAGTCGTACGGGCAGGCCGCAACGCCGGGCGACGCGTAGTCCGCCGGCGCGGCGGCTTCCTGTGCCTTGTCCACCGAGGCCATGTCCTCAACTCCTCATTGATGCGATGCCGTCGACGAAAGACCCAAGGTGTTCGCGGCTGCCGAGTCCGCTTGGGGAACCACGATGTACTCCGAGAGATCAGCCGCCCGAGTCATCCGCCAGAAGTCGACGTTGCGGAATGGGCTGATCGCGACCACCCGGCCGCGCGAGTTCCGGTAGTAGGTCGTCATCGCGGGATGCGTCCAGACCATGCCTTCGTGCATCCTGTCGACCGTCTCGGCGTACTCCCGGTACACGTCCTGTCGGACTTCCACAGCAGCCAGGTTCTGTTCCACCATCGCGGTGATCAGACTGGCGATGTAGTTCAGCTGAGCTTCCGCCGTGTAGATGAAACTGCCACCGTGGCCGGTTTGGGTGTTCGGCCCGTACACCGTGAAGAAGTTCGGGAAGCCGTGGATCGTGAGGCCGAGGTAGGCGCGGCAGTCGTCGTCGTCCCACTCCTGGCGCAGGTCCCGGCCGTCCCGGCCGAGGACGCGGAACGTCGACACGAAGCGCACCACGTCGAACCCGGTCGCGAACACCACGACGTCGCCGGCGTGGTGGACGCCGTCCGCGGTCACGACGCCGTCGGGCCGAACCTCGGCCACGCCGGCAGTGACGAGCTCGACGTTGTCCCGGGTCAGAGTCTTGAACCAGCCGTTGTCCTGAAGCATCCGCTTGCCGAACGGCGGGTAGCTGGGGACCACCTTCTCGAGAAGATCCGGCCGGTCGCCGATCTCGCTGCGGATGTAGTCGGTGAAGTACGCCCGGTGCATCTCGTTGACGGCGTTGATGGTCCGCTCGTCCGACCAGCCCGGTTCGCGCTGCAGGGCCTGGTAGAGCTTGTCGTGGAAGATCCAGCTCAGTCGCAGTCGGTACCAGGCCCGGTAAACGGGGACCGCCTGGAACAGCACACGGAGGGCATCCGGCACCGGCTTGTGCAGCTTCTCGAACGGCTGCACCCACTGCGGCGATCGCTGAATGATCGTCAGCTTCGCCACGGACTCCGCGATGGCCGGCACGACCTGCATCGCACTCGCGCCGCTGCCGACGACGATCACCGACTTATCGTTGATGTCCAGGTCGTCCGGCCAGTCGGCCGTGTGGAACAGCGGACCCTCGAACGAGTCGAGACCCGGCACCTGGGGAATCACCGGGGGGTTGAAGGCACCCACGCAGCTGAGGACGACGTTCGGTCGCAGTACCTCGACGGATCCGGTCGTGTCGCGAACTCGGACGGACCAGCGGCAGTCCTCGGCGTCGAACTCGGCGAGCTCCACCTCGCAGCCGTAACGGATGTGCGCGTCGAGACCGCGGGCGTCGACGACGCTCTCGACGTACTCGACGATCTCGTCCCGCATCGCGAAGTACTGAGTCCAGTCCTTCGTCGCGAAGGAGTACGAGTACAGGTGACTCGGAGTGTCGACACCTGCTCCGGGGTACCGGTTGTCGCGCCAGACACCGCCGGGCGCCGGCGCACGCTCGAGCACGACGAACGGGATGCCGAGCTCCTGCAGCTTTACCGCGGCGGCGACCCCGGAGATGCCTGCTCCGATGATGACCGCGGAGAAGCCGGTCGGTACCTGCACCCGGCTCGGCGGCGGGGACGTTCCGATTCCGGCAGAGAGTTCCTCCAGGAGGACCTCGCCGTACTCGGACGGGACCTGCTCACCCATGCTGACGCCCAGCATGCGGACCAGGAGCTCAGGGTCCGGGTTCGGGAGGGCCATCGGACGACCGCGACGCCAGGCCACGATCGCCTCGGCAGCCGCACTGCGAACGGTGACCTGCACCTCGGACGGAAGTCCCCCGTCGTCGTGGTCCGCCATGCCCTTGGTCCGCGTGGGCTGGTACGGCGGTTCCAGCCAGGCCAGGTCTCCGGTCAGGTGGACGAGCACCATCAGCAACGTGGGGACGTTGGCCTCCGCCACGGCGGCCCGCACGGCGGCGTCGTCGATTCCCGCGTCGACGGGCGACGGCGCGTGCACGGTCATGGAGAGCTCCGGTGGTGACGTTCTGACAATTCTTGTCCTTTTGTCCAGTATCGCGACGCCAAGACGGCGGGTCAAGTCATTGACCCGCCGTCTCTGAGAGCCTTAGCGAGCAAGCAGGACGGGGACAGCCACTGGCCCGCGGGCCATCGACGCGCGCCACTTGATCTCGGCGTCGGGAACGACCTCGAAGCGTGACAGAGCACAGATTGCCCGAACCATCGCCTTGATCTCCCGGCGAGCGAGGTGCGCGCCGAGGCAGCGGTGAATACCGCTTCCGAACGCTACGTGGGACGCCACGTTCGGTCGGTCGATGTCGATCGTGAGCGGATCCGGGAATTGCGCCGGGTCCAGGTTGGCCGCAGCCCAGTTCAGCATCACGCGGTCGCCCTTCTGGATCGGGCATCCACCCATCTCGACGTCCTTGGTCGCCGTTCGCGACAGCTGCGAAACGGGCGTCGCGAAGCGCAGGAACTCCTCGATGGCGCGGTCGATGGTGCGCTCGTCGGCGTCGCGCAGGCGGGCGCGGAGTTCCGGACGGGTTCCCAGGAGCCACGCGGTCGCTCCGAGGCCGCCCATGGTCGTCTCCATGCCCGCCATGACAGCGAGGTTGATGGTCTCGATGCGCTGCTTCTCGTCCATGTGCAGGCCGCCCTCACCGAACCCCATGTGAGCGATGACGCCGGCGAGGTCCTCCTTACGTCCGGCGGCACGACGGCTCTCCAGCAGCTCCCCGCACCACGCCAGCAGCTTGGGCGCCGCCTCCATCGTCAGTTCGGGCTTGGTGAGCATGATGTCGACCAGTTCCAACAGCTGGCGCCCCTGCTCCTCCGTCGAGTCCAGGAACCCTGGACCGAGGAACACCACCGGCGGCAGCTTCGCGGTGAACGACGACACGAAGTCCACTGGGCCCTCCTGGGCCAGACAGCCCTCCAGCAGGCCCGCCACGACCTCGTTGATCTCCCCGACCTTCTCCTCCAACGCGTACGGGGTGAAGAACGGATTAAGGGCCTTCCGGATCTCGCGGTGGGTGGGCGGGTCGGTCTCGACAGGGATCAGGCGAAGAATGTCGAGCGGCAACTGAACCGAGGACACACCGTCGGCGCTGCTGAAGGTCTGCCAGTCCGTCGCCGCGGCCATCACGTCCCGGTGGGTGTTGATGATCCACTGACCCGACTCGGTCATGCTCCACTGCGACGTCGACCAACCGACTGGGCACTTCTCCCGAACCTCGGTCAGCACGTTCCAGTAGTCGTCGTGCACCCGCGGGTCCAGCGGCGCGAAATCGACAACCGGGTACGTGGGTTCGCTGGCGGACGCTGCGGGCTCGCTCATCGGGTTCCTCTCAGGGGGCGTTGCATCACTTGGTGGTGAAGCCGGCATCCACCGGCAAGGTGACCCCGGTTACGTACCGGGCGGCGTCCGACACGAGCCAGAGGACGGCACTGCTGATGTCATCGGGGCTCATCCGCCCGACCGGAAGCAGGTTGGTCCACGCCGACAGGTCGCGGTTGGCCATCAGTTCCGCCATAGCCGGGTTGACGACCATGGGCGTGTCCACACCCGCCGGGTGGACGGTATTGACGCGAATCGAGTGCTGCGCCAACTCGGTGGCGTAGGCGCGCATCAGGCCGACCATCGCGTGCTTGGACGCGGAGTACGCGTAGCCACCGACGGTCTTCATCGCCAGGGTGCCCTTCAACCCGGCGGTGGAGTTGATCAGCACGATGGCGCCGCCGTTACCGCCGGAGATCATCGCGGGCAGGCTGACCTCGACCGTGTGGAAGACGCCGGTCAGGTTCGTGTCGATGATGTCCTGCCACGAACGGGTCGGTGACGCCGGCGCCAGCTCCAACGGAGCGATGGCGGCGTTCGCGACGACGATGTCGAGGCGGCCCAGCTCGGCCAGCCCCTTCTCGGCGGCCGCGGCGAGGGCCGACCGGTCACGGACATCTGCCTTGACGGCCACGATCCGGCGGTCGAGCCCCTCCACCTCCCGGACGGTCTCCGCAAGGTCGGCGTCGGTGGACATCGCGTACGGGACGGTGTCGTACTGCTCGCACAGGTCCACGGCGAGGATGTCCGCACCCTCGGCCGCCATGCGAATCGCGTGCCGACGACCCTGGCCACGGGCCGCGCCGGTGATGAACGCGACCTTGCCGTCGAGAATCCCCACGTCGGTCTCCTGATGTTCTTCGTCGTTGCCGTCAGAGATTGAGGAGATCGCCGATGCGCTCACGGTGCTGGTACGAGTCGCCGAACAGCACGGAACTGGATCGGGCCCGCTTGAAGTACAGGTGAGCGGGGTGCTCCCAGGTGAAGCCGATTCCACCGTGGACCTGGATGTTCTCCGCCGCACAGAACGCAAACGCGTCACATGCCCGCGACTTGGCCGTCGAGGCGGCCAGGGCACGATCGCGCTCGTCCGCCTCGACGCACTTGCGGGCATAGGCCACCGCCGAGCGCGCCGTCTCGACCTGCAGCAGCATGTCGGCGCACTTGTGCTTGATCGCCTGGAAGCTGCCGATCGGGCGACCGAACTGCACGCGGACCTTCGCGTACTCCACCGCCATCTCCAGCACACGGTCGGCCCCGCCGACGCTCTCCGCCGCCAACGCGACCGCCGCGACGTCCACCAGCTTGGCGACCCGCTCCTGCGCCCCCGGCTCCCCGACCAGTTCCGCCGGGACACTGTCGAAGGTGAGGTCCGCGAGGCGCCGGGTCTGGTCCATCGTGGGCAGCGCCGTGCGCGTCAGCCCCGGCGCGTCGCCCGGCACCGCGAACGTGGCCAGGCCGTCGCCCGTACGCGCGACGACGAAGACGACATCGGCGGCAGCACCGTCGACCACGTACGTCTTGCGGCCGCTGAGGGTCCATCGACCGCCGCTGAGCACGGCCTGAGTCGTCGAGTCGGCCGCGTGCCACGCGCCGTCCGGCTCGGTCAACGCGACGCCGGCGATGCTTGCGCCGGAGCAGAGGTCCGGCAGCCACCGGGCCTGGGCCTGCTCGTCCGCGGAGTCGAGCAGCAGCGTCTGCGCGAGCACTGCAGTCGACAACAGCGGAACCGCCGCGAGCGATCGGCCGAGCTCTTCGCAGAGAACGGCGACCTCGACGAACGAAGCACCCCCACCACCGAACTCCTCCGGCACGGACAGCCCGGCGACACCGAGTTCCTGCGCCATCGTCCGCCACAGGGGTCGGTCGATGCCTTCGGAGGAATCCATGACGTCGCGGACGCGGGTCTCCGGCGACCGCTCCGCCAGGAGCTCCCGGATCGTGGTCGCCAGGTAGGACTGCTCCTCGGTCAGCAGGAGGGTGTCCACCTCGGCGTTCGCCGACGTCGCAGCGACGAGCTCAGTGGTCATCGGACATCAGGATCGCGCCGAAGGGGCAGGCGTGCGCGGTGTCGCGGGCCCGGTCGATGTCGCTCTGCTCGACGAGCTCGCTGCGGATCGGCGCGGAGACCTCGCCGTCGACGCGAAACAGGTGCGGTGCCATGTGCTGGCAGGTCCTGGATCCGAGGCAGAGCTCGGCGTCCACCGTGACAGTTACGGTCTGCTGCTCGTTCATCGCGCTGCTCACAGGGACGGGAGGGGATCGAAGGGCGTGTACACGTTCTTCGTGCGTGTGAACTCTCGGACGCCTTCACGGCCGCCGAGCCGGCCGTAGCCGCTCTGCTTGTGACCACCGAACGGCGCGCCCGCCGGGATTCCGAGGAACCCGTTGATCCATACGTTCCCGGCCTCAAGGCGGTCCGCGACCACATGGGCACGGCGCAGGTCGTTGGTCCAGATGTACGCGGCGAGCCCGAAGTCCGTGTCGTTGGCCAGCCGAACCGCCTCCTCCTCGTCGGAGAACGGAGTGATCGCGATGACCGGGCCGAACACCTCCTCGCGAGCCAGCTCGCTACCGGGGGCGACGTCGGCGAAGACCGTCGGTGCGACGAACGACCCCCGGGCGAGGTCACCCTCCCCGGGCGTACCGCCCGCCACGAGCCGCGCGCCCTCGGCCTGCGCCCGCTCGACCATCCCCAGGATCCGGTCGCGTGCGGCCGTGTTGATCACCGGCCCCATCTGCGTGGTCGGGGCGAACGGGTCCCCCAGGGCGATGTGGCCGGAGAAGGCCTGCACCATGCCCACGACCTGGTCGTAGACGTCCACGTGTGCCAGGACGCGCATGCCGTAGATGCAGCCCTGGCCGGACAGCACGGCGAGGTTGCCGATCGACTCGACCACGGCACCCTGCAGGTCGGCGTCCGGAAAGATGATGCGCGGAGACTTCCCACCGAGCTCGAGCCCGACCGGCTTCAGCGTCTCCGCCGCAGCGGTGAGGATATGACGAGCCGTCACTCCGCTGCCGGTGAAGTGGACGTAGTCGACACCTCGGTGCCGCACCAGCGCTTCTCCACCGACCGGACCGGCCGGGACCACGTTGATCACCCCGGGCGGGAAGCCCGCCTCCAGCGCGAGCTCGCCCAGCCGCAGAACGGACCAGGGCGCGAGCTCCGGCGGCTTCACCACAACGCAGTTGCCCGCGGCGAGAGCGGGCGCCATCGTCATGCCCGCCGAGCCGAAGGGCCCGTTCCACGGGATGAGAATGCCGACGACCCCGTACGGCTCCTCGACGGTGTAATCAAGTGCGCGTAGCGGCCAGGTCGGGACGACCTCACCACCGATCTTGTCCGTCCAGCCGGCGTTGTACTCCAGGAGGTCAGCGACGAGTTCGGGGTAGGAGTCCGCGAAGGGGCGCGGCGTTCCGTTCTCGATGATGCACAGTTCGGAGAGTTCCTCCGCGTGCTCACGCACGAGGGCGGCCAGACGCAGCATCGCCCGTCGGCGGACATTCGGCGCCACAACGCGCCACTCCGCGAACGCGCTGCGGGCGGCCGCCACCGCCTGGTCGATCTCGGCCGGGCCGGCAAGCGGGACGCTGCCGGTGACCTCCCCCGTGCCCGGGTAGACGTGGTCGATGCTTCCGACGCTGCTCGACAGCACCCGGTCGGAACCAATGAGCAGGCCGGCCTTCGGCAGGCGCTCGAGCGGTGGAGACGTGAGAGTCATCAGGCGTCCTTTAGGAACGAAAGACAGGGCGGAGGTCCGACGTCGACGCGCAGGAGCGCTCGGTTACTTGACGGTGAAACCGGCGTCCACCGGCAGCGCGACGCCCGTGACGTACCGAGCCTCGTCCGAGGCCAGCCAGGCCACCGCGGCACTGACGTCCTCGGGCTCGATCATCGCCACACCGGGCAGCAGGTTGACGAGCGCCATCCCGGCGGAGGGGTCGCTCTGCAGCAGCTCACCCACGGCGGGGTTGTTCACCATGGCGGTGTTGACGCCGCAGGGGTGGACGGTGTTGACGCGGATGCTGTGCTCGGCGAGGTCGTTGGCGAAAGCCCGCATCAGCCCGACAACACCGTGCTTCGCCGCGGTGTACCCGAAGCCACCGATCGTCTTCATCGTCAGGTTGCCCTTGAGACCGGCCGCCGAACTGGTGATGACGATGCTGCCGCCGGCGCTGCCGGCCACGATCGCCGGCACCGCAGCCTGGATCGTGTTGAACACACCGGTCAGGTTGACGTCGATGACGGCCTGCCAGGTCGCCACCGGGTCCTCGGGGGTCTTCGTCAACGGGGAGATGCCCGCGTTCGCCACCACGATGTCGAGTCGGCCGAGCTCCGCCACGGCGTCGCGGACGACCGCCTCCATAGCCGCGGCGTCGCGCACGTCGACCTGAGCCGCGACGATTCGGCGGTCGAGCGCCTTGACGGCCTGAACCGTCTCCTCAAGATCCGCCGCAGTCGCGAGGGAGTACGGGTTCTCGGCGATGTCCGCGCAGATGTCGACGGCGACGATGTCGGCGCCCTCCTGGGCCAGACGCAGGGCGTGTGCACGCCCCTGGCCACGAGCCGCTCCGGTGATCAGGGCAACCTTGCCCTCAAGCTTTGCCATCGTGCTGGATGCCTCTCCTGGTTACGAACGCATGTGGCGTAGGCGACAATGAGACGATAGGTCAAAATCTGTCAGCATGTCAACGCCGGTACGTGCGCTTACACCGAGCTCACAGCAGTACGTACAGCAGGCAGAGCAGGGCGGCCGCCAGGACGGCCCACGCCTCGAAGATGCCGCGGAGCACCCTCGGCGCGGTCGCGAGCTCCATGAAGTAGATACCGACGAAGCGCACCTTCGCGAGGGCGATCACCAGCAGCAACGTGTTCATCGGGTGCACGTCGCCCGGAGTGCCCTCCTCGTTGATGCCGATGACCCACGAGGCACAGGTGGCAAGAATCAGCATCACCCAGACCACGAGAATCGCGCGCTGGCTGGGGTGGACGACGACGTCGATCGAGTCCTCTGGTGGCATCGACGCACCCGTCTGCACCGTCTCGGTTGCACTCATGGCATCAGGTACAGCAGCGGAAAGATGACCATCCAGAGGAAGTCCACCATGTGCCAAAAACACGCACCGCCTTCGAACAGGATCCACTGGCTCCTGCCCGGCGCCGGACGCCGAGCCAGAACCGCGAGGTAGATCAGCAGGAACAGGCCGATCACCAGGTGAAGCGCATGGAGACCGGTCATCAGGAAGTAGAAGGTGAAGAAGTGATCGGACGTCAGGGTGTGCCCCGCGTCCGCCTCATGCATCCACTCCGTGACCTTCAGAGCGAGAAACGCCAGGCCACAGGCGAAAGCGCCGAGGAAGTTTCGCGCGGCCGCATGCCCGTCCGCCGACCGCAGCCGGTGGAGAGCGCGGACGACGTACAAGGAGCTGAGCAAAAGAATCAGCGTGTAGATGATTCCGTAGTTCTGGTTCAGGTGCTCGGAGCCGGCGGCGAACACTACCGGCTCGTTGCTCCGCTCCGCGAGGAAGACGGCAAAGATGTAGGTGAAAACCACCAGGTCGCCCAGGATGAGGACCCAGATGCCCACCTCGCCGGGGACCCGGCGGCGCGTCGAAACGCGCGCGCCGGGCTCCTCGAGCGACTCGGTCGCCAGCACGGTCATGCGTGAACCCGCTCCTCCGCCTGCGCCTGCCGCTCAAGCAGAGCCACGCGGCGTTCGAGGTCTGAGATGGGGTCGCCGGCCAGGGTCCCAGCCGCCGTCTCGCGCTCCTGGCGTGCAACCGCCTGCAGGAGCAGGTACGTGGTCACCATGAGCCAACCGAAGATCGAGGCCAGCAGGAGCCACCACGAGATCGCCCCGTTCCACGCGAGCGGCCCGTCCTTGAAGAACACGTTGAAGCCTGACGGCAGGTACAGGAACGCGACCCAGATGCTCATGTAGCCGTACCACCGGGGGAAGAGTGGCGTCGCACGCTTGTCCATCAGCACGGCGGCGCCGATGACAGCGTTCTGCCAGATGATGGTCCACACGAAGCCGTCGAAGGGCAACCAACCCATGTCGTTGAGCATCTGCTGCATCTCCGGGTCCCGCTCCCGGTAGGACGCCGTCAACCAGAAGTAGGCCGGCATGATGAACTCGATGCACGCGCACGTGCCCATCGCGAGCTGAGTCCAGGCCAACGGCGCGCTACGCCCCTCGATGCGGAGCATCTGGTTGGTCATCTGCGCACTCCAGATGATCCACAAGCCGCCGGCGAAACACATCAGCACCAGACCGAGGCGGATGGTGTCGGTGTTGTTCGCGTAGAAGTCCGCAGTCTCCTGCGGACTGGCCCCGGGGCTCGGAGGCACCAGGTACCCCGCGATGGCAAACGCTCCGAAGAACACGAGCGTGCACGCGGGCGCCGCCCACGTGCACACGCGTTGCATTGTGAAGTGCTGATCCACCACGACCTCCGCCGACGAATAACGCTGACGAACTGACCATATTTGTCAGTACGTCTGCCTGGCAACCGGTCGGAACAAGAATTTATGGATCGTCAGATCCGCCGTTGATCGCGCCACGGGAGCGACCGGGCCGGGCCCGGCTCCGCCGGCAAACCCAAGACGCGTTCCGCGAGGATGTTGCGCTGGATCTCGTCACTCCCGCCCGCGATCCGGAAGCCTGGCGCTCCCAGCAGGTGTTCCGACCAGGCGTACGTGCCGGGACCTCCGTCGTCCGCGACGATCCGAGGCCCGAGGACTGCAGCAGCTGCGTCGCCGATCGCCTGCAGCCCCTGGACCCAGAGCAATTTGCCCATGGAACCTTCAGGTCCTGGGGCGGTCGAATGAAGAGATCGCTCATCCGCACGCTGCCGCGTCAGCATCCGCGTGCGCTCGTGCACGTACGCGCGGACCACCTGATCACGCACTGCTGGGTCGATTCGCGTGCTGCGACGCGCCAGCTGCAGGAGTTGTTCCGCCGATGCTCCGACACCCGCGCGCGATCCGCTCTGGCTACGTTCGAAGGCGAGCATCGACGTTGCCACGCGCCAGCCCTCGCCCGGCGCGCCGAGGCGAAACTCGTCGGCCAGCCGCACATCGGTCAGGAAGACCTCGTTGAACGAGGCACCACCAGTCATTTGACGGATCGGTCGGACTTCGATGCCTTCGACGTTCATGGGAAGCAGGAACGCCGTGATCCCACGGTGCTTCGGTTGGTCGGGATCGGTCCGCGCAAGCAGGAATCCCCAGTCCGCGAACTGCGCACCGGAGACCCAGATCTTCGCGCCGTTGATCACCCAGTCCGACCCGTCGGCGGCGGCCCGTGTCGCCAACCCCGCGAGGTCCGACCCTGCTCCCGGCTCGGAGTACAACTGACAGACGAACTCCTCGCAGCGGAGGAAGGGCCGGACGAAGCGCTCACGCTGCTGCTCCGTACCCCAGTCTCGAACGGTGGGAGCGACGAGATTGACCGTGATCCGGCGCAGCTCGTGGTCGGCCGGCGTCGCGTACTGCGCCTCCGCAGCCGTGAAGGCCCGCGCGTGCGCGGGGGTGAGCCCCGCGCCACCGAACTTCGGCGCCCAGGCGATGGCGCCGTAGCCGGCGTCCATCTTGCGCCGCTGCCACTCCCCCGCACCGGAGATCAGCGCCCGCTCCCGGTCGTGCGGAAGGGAGTGGAACACCGCGACGTCGTTGAGGCCCCGGTCCGCGGCCGCGCGCGGGCACTCGGAGCTGAGCCAGTCGTGCGCCCGGCGGACGAACTCGTCGAGAGGAGGAAGACTCACAGCACCACCTGCGGATTGATCGGCGACCCGACCCCGCCGGTGACCGGCAGCGGCGGCGCCAGGAACAGGAACTCGTAGCGACCGTCGGTGGCACAACGCTCGGCGAGCGCTTCCAGGTCGAAGATCTCCCCGACCCACAGGCCGAGCATGACGATCAGCAGGATGTGGACCGGGCACATCACGTCCGGCGTCTCGGCCGGGATGACTTCGACCGACCACGTGTCCGTCGCCAGGCCCGCAATCTCGTGCTCCGCGATCCAGCTCACGCTGTCGAGTCCGATGCCGGGCGCGGAGCCCCCGGCGTAGTCCCCCCAGCCCTCGCCGGCCCGAGCACGCGCGAGATGGCCCGTGCGCACAAGGACGAAGTCGCCGGAACCCACCGTCACACCCGCGTGTGAAGCGGCGCGCTCGAGATCGGCGGACCCGATGGCGTACCCAGGCGGTAGCGAAGCGACTCCGGCCGCGGCCGGAACATCGAGTAGTACTCCACGTCCCACCATCCGGTCGGTCGCCGTGGTGATGGCGTTGCGACGCGCACCGGAACTGGAGACCTCGGCGGCGGAGTACCCGTTGTACATCTGTTGGTCGAAGAAGACATGCGCGAGGCCGTCCCACTGCGTCGCCGCCTGCAGCGGCAGAATGAGGATGTCGTCGGCGTTCTGCAGGTATCCGCGGCGCGGGTCGCGATCGGCCGATCCCGGGGCGGTGAAGTCCCGACCGTCGTAACGCATCAGATGGATGGGGTTGAACCGGCCGCTCCCGGCCGTCTGCGGCCCGTCCTCGCCGAGCGGGATGGCCAGCGAGAGCACGTCGCCGGTGCGAACCAGCTGGGCCGCGGCCACCCGGTGTTCCGGGCGGAGGTGGTTGAGGGTGCCGAGCTGATCCTCCGGACCCCAGCGCCCCCAGTTGCTCCACCGTGCGGCCATCTCCCGGACCGTCTCGATGGTCGGTGGAGTCTTGGGGTCGCTGCTCATGAGGAAATCGCCTCCATCGGCGCGCTCCCGGAGGATTGCTGAGCTCGGGCCAGGGTGGCGGCGCGGCCGGAGGCCCACCGGTAGTCGAGCTTGCCCGCGATGGTCCGTTCCACCGCCGGAACGACGAACACGTGCTTGGGCACCTTGTAACCCGCGAGCCGCTCCCGGCAATATCTACGCAGGTTCGTCTCGTTGGGTGACGCCCCGTCAGACGGAGCCACCAGGGCCGCAACCTTCTGACCCCACCGCTCGTCGGGCAAACCGACCACGACCGCGTCGATCACGTCCGGATGTTCGCGCAGGATCTGCTCGACCTCCTCGGGAAAGATCTTCTCCCCGCCCGAGTTGATGCATTGGGACCCTCGTCCGATGAGGCGCAACTGGCCGTCCGGGTCGAGCTCGGCGAGGTCGCCGGTGAGGGCGTAGCGCTCCCCGTCGATCGTCACAAAGGTATCGCCGCTCTTGGCGGCATCACCTCGGTAGCGCAGCGGGACCCGGCCGCGGCGGGCCACGAGGCCCGGGCCGGGAGCACCGGCCGGCTTGGGGGCACGCGTCTGCGGGTCGAACAGGACGGTGTCCACGACAGAGAAGCCGGTTGCCGTGCGGCCGGAGTCGGATACACCCCAGCCGTGGACGCCGGTTTCCGACGACCCGTAGCTGTCCTTGACCGTCAGCCACGGCAGTGCGGCGAGCAGCTGCGATCGCACCGCGGGGCTCAGTCCCGCTCCCCCGGTCGCGACGGTGCGCAGGCACGTGAGGTCCGCACTTTCCGGCACGGCGGAAACCAGCGGGCGCGCCATCGCGTCACCGACGATGTTCATGGTCGTGACCCGCTCCCGGGCGATGTGCCGCCAGATGTCAGCGGGATCGAACCGAGGAACGAGAACAACCTTGCACCCAGCGAACAGCCACCGCAGGGTGGTCCACATACCGGCCGCGTGCACCAACGGCGGGGCGGGGAGGAACGCTCGATCCTCGAGCAGACGGTCCAGGAGCTCCGTGGGGGTCGACACCGGGCCGCGGTCACCGGTTGGATCGCCGCCGCCGACGCACGCGAAGAACGCGTCCTCCATCCGCCACTCAACTGCCTTCGGGTGCCCGGTCGTGCCGCCGGTGTAGAGGGCGTACACGTCGTCCCCGGAGCGGGGCCGAACTGCCGCCGGTGAGCTCGCACCCACCGCCGCACCGAAGTCGGTACCGGCCTCCAGCGTCCAGGTCAGACCCGGGACGTCCTGCCTTGCCTCGTCGACGGCCTCGCGCAGGTCCTCGTCGTGGACGACGCCGCTCAGGCCGGCATCGGCGTACAGGTACCGCAACTCCTGCGGCCCGAAGCGGTAATTGATGTTCACCGGGACGGCGCGCAGCTTGTAGGCCGCGAGCATGGTCTCGACGTGCTCGGACCGGTTACGCATCTGGACGCCGACGTAACTCCCCGGGACGACGCCCTGCGCGGCGAGCCAGCCGGCCAACTGGGCGGCCCGTTCGTCCAGCTCAGCGAAGGTCAGGCGCGTCGATTCGCAGACCAACGCGGTGCGATCCGGAACCGCCGCACTCACCAGTTCCCAGAGATCGCCGAACGCGAAGGAGACCTGACGATCAGTCATGACTTGAGCAGATCCCGCCATGGGCGTCCCTTGTCCGCGCGGGGCTCGGGCGGAAGGCCCAGAACACGCTCACCCGCCACGTTGCGCGCGATCTCATTGGTGCCGCCCTCGATGGACATAGCTCGACAGCGCAGGATGAAGCGGTGCGGCGAAAGGCTGCCGAAGTCCTTGGCCGCGGTGGAGCGTGGATCGAGGTCGTCCTCGAACGCCGCCTCGTAGTCGGCGGCGGCGACGGCGGAGGGCCCGAGGAGGACCGCGAGGAGATCAGCGTGCCGTTGCGCATGCTCGCTCGCGGCGATCTTCGCGATGCCGCCGAGTCGGGCCTTCTCCGCCGGATCACCGCTCCGCCGGGCCCGGGCCCCGGAGAGCTGGTTCACCCGCGAGGAGACCCACAGGCGTACGACCTCGTCCCGGAGCGCAGGCGCAGGCCGCGGTGAGCTCGTGCGCCACAGTTCGAGGATCTCCTCCACAGGCCGGTCGAAGAGCTCACTGGCGCCGTCCCGCTCCGTGGTCAGGATGTGCATCGCCATCGCCCAGCCGGCGCCGACGTCACCGACCCGGTCCGTATCGCTGACCCGCGCGTCGACCAGGAACACCTCGCTGAACCGCGCGCCGCCGTCCATCTGCCGCAGCGGCCTGACCTCGACGCCGGGCTGCCGCATGTCGAGGACGAACATGGTCATGCCGCGGTGCTTCACCTCGCCGGGATCGGTCCGCGCGAGCAGGAGAGCATGGGAGGCGTGGCGAGCGTTGCTCGTCCACACCTTCTGCCCGTCGATGTGCCAGGTCCCGCCGCGCAGTTCGGCGCGGCACCCGACGTTCGCGAGGTCGGATCCGGCGCCGGGCTCACTGAAGAGCTGACACCACTGGTCCTCCCCCGTGAAGATGCGCGGGATCAGGGCCCGCTGGCGGTCGGAGCCGAAGTCGTGGAACAGCGCCGAGGCCTGGTGCAGTCCCACGAAGCTGGCCGGTGTCCGCGGGAGGTCGATCTCGGTCAGTCGCGCTCGGACCGCGCGGGCCTCCGCGCGGCTCAGGCCGAGGCCCCCTTCCCCGACGCGGAAGTGCGGCCAGGCGAGACCGAGTTCGTACTGACGCCGGAGAACCTGGTCCACGTCGGCGTTACCGGCGGCGAAGTCCGTGAGGGTCTGGATCGCATCGAGGACCGTCGGGGCGAGGCTGGTGCCGGTCATGGGGTCGCTGCGTCCCGCGGTCGGGGCGGACCTGCGTCCTTCCACCCGGGAAGGCCGAATTCCTCGGTTCCGAGGATCACCTTGCCGCCGCTCACCTCGGCCCAGTAGGCGTGGTTCAGTTCGTGCAGGGTGAAGCAGGCGTTGAGAGCGTTGTAGAAACCCATGTTGTCGACGCTCTGGTTCACCGATTCCTTGATGAGCAGAGCCGCCATCGACGGCATGCGCGCAATGCGCCGCGCGAAGGCCAGCGTCGACTCCTCGAGCTCCGCGCGCGGGAAGACCTTGCTCACCATGCCGATGCGGTACGCCTCGTCCACGGTCAGCGTGTCGCCGGTGAGGAGCAGCTCCTTGGCGCGACGAGGTCCGAACTCCCAGGGGTGCCCGAAGTACTCGACGCCGCACATGCCGAGTCGACTGCCGACCACGTCGGCGAACTCGACGTCATCGGCACCGACGATGAGGTCGCAGGCCCAGGTCAGCATGAGCCCGGCCGCGAAGACCTTGCCCTGAACCTGCGCGATGGTGATCTTCCGGAGGTTGCGCCAGCGTCGCGTGTTGTCGAAGAAGTAGTGCCACTCCTGACGCATTCGCTTCTCGGTGGCGGGCTTCGTGCCACCGTTGATCCGGCGGCTGGGGTGCTGTTCGGGCCCCTCGTTGAGCTCGGCCAGATGCACCTTCGAGCCCAGGTCGTGGCCGGAGGAGAAGAGCGGACCCACACCGCCGAGGATGACGACGCGGACGCGGTCGTCCTCCTCGGCACGGGCGAAGGCCTCATCGAGCTCGACCAGCAGCCCACGGTTCTGGGCGTTACGGGTCTCCGGCCGGTTCAGCAGGATCCGCACGATCGACGCGTCGTCGATCTCCTCGTAGATGAGGAATCCGTAATCCGTCATGACGTCATGCCTCCAGGGCGACGAGCGAGGGGCGGGCGGCGCGCACCAGCGGGATCACCTCGTCGACGATGCGGGTCGCTTGGGGAAGCCAGCCCTCCGTCGGCAGGTAGAAGCTGACGTGCTGCACGCCGGCCTCCACGAACGCGAGGACCCGCTCGGCCACGACCTCCGGCGGTCCGTACGCGGTGTACTTCTCCAGCGCATCGGGTTCGAGGTTCAGGCGCGAGATCGCGGTTCGCGTGTTCTCCCGCGCCGTGGCGAGATCGTCGTGCACGTGGGCAAGCAGCTCGAGGCCGAAGGTGAACTCGGCGATGTCGCCATCGCGCAGGTCGGTAATTTCCTCTCGGATCGACGCGCACCGCTGTGGGCTGACCCAGATGTTCAGGCTGCCGTCACATCGCGCCGCCCGGCGGACTGCCGCCCCGGCGCGGCCGCCCACCCACAGCGGGACGCGGCCGCCGACCGGCGGAGGGTCGATCGCCACACCCGGGCTGACGGCGTACCGGCCCGCGCGCTCCTCACCGTTCCAGTACCAGTGCAGCGCGTCGATGGCCTCGTCACAGCGCGCGCCGCGATCGCGCAGACTCACGCCGGCCGCGATCCACTCGGGCTCGAACCCGCCACCCACGCCGATGCCGAGCACCACGCGACCCGAGGTCAGTTGGCTGATCGAGGCGTAACTCTTCGCCACGTCCACCGGCCGACGGAGGGGAAGCTGAAGCACGTTGGTGCCCACCTTGACCCGCGACGTGAGGGCCCCGAGCACCGCCGTGGCCACCGTGGCGTCGTGGATCGGTGCGCTGTACATGAGGTGGTCGCCCACCCACAGCACATCGACGTCAGAACGGTCGCCGAGTTCCGCAGCCGCCCGCAAGTCCGAAAGGCCGCACGGCTCGAACTCTGCGAGGGTAGGAACGAGCAGCCCGAAGCCGAGCGAGTCGGTCGGGGTCACGCGGCCCCGCCGGAGTTCGAGTACTGCCCCTCGATCCACCGCCGCAGGGCGTGGAAGGACTTGACCTCGGTGGCCGCGAACGGCGGCTTCGCGATGTAGGTCATGTTCTCCCACACCGGGAAGTCGGCGACGTGCTGCGTGGTCTGCTGGCGTGCCCAGCGGTCACGTACCGACTCGTCCAGCTTCGAACCGTCACCCCGCACCTTGGGGACCCACACCGTCGCGCGGTGGTCGGAGGTGTGGCGGTCGATCGGCGTCGTCGAGGCGAGCGTGTAGACGAGGTCGAAGGACTCGATGCGCCCCGCAGCGAGTCCCATCCCGTGGCACGTCGTGACGATCCGCCCGTCCACCGGCCCGTTGGGTGTGGCCCAGGTGGTCGGGGCGTGGCCCCCGAAGGTCACCTTGAACCCCGTGGTGAACCAGTGCTCGCCCTCCGACCACTCCTCGACGTCCGGCACTGACGCGGCGCCGTGGACATAGTGGAAGTGGGCTGCGTCGCCACTGTTCTCGGTGGCGACCTGCGGCGGGAATCGCAGACCGGGCCAGACGTGGCACGTGTCCGGGTAGACCGGCCAGAAATCCGTGAGGTGGTCGGCGCCCTCCGGCAGCATCCGCGGCGGGTCCCAGGTCGGCGCCTCGCCGTTCGCCCCGAACCACATCAGCACGAGGCCGTCGACCTCGGCGACGGGCCAGTGCTTGATCTGCAGCTTCATCCGCTCGGGGTCGCTGTACGGGATGTCGACGTTGCGACCTTCGGCGTCCCACTTCCAGCCGTGGAACGGGCAGACGATGCAGTCTCCTTCGACCTTGCCCCCGTAACCGAGGTGCGCGCCGAAGTGGAGGCAGAAGGCGTCACTGATCCGTAGGTCGCCGGACTCGGTTCGGAAGCACACGAGGTCCTTCTCGAAGTACCGAAGCGGGACGACCGCCCCGGGACCGAACTCTCCGCTCCACCCCACCTGGTACCAACCGCTGGCGTAACCGTGAGGGAATCCGTGCATGAGTGACATCCTTAGTTCTGACACACAGACGCTTTTTGTCCGCTCGTCCGCATTCTCGCCCGGAGTGGCCGGGGCGTCAAGCCAGACTCACGCAGACTTACTCGCAGCACGTGCTACTGGCCGGCCCCGACGTAATGCTCGGCCAGGGCGTCCGCGTCGAGCTGACTGGGCTCACCCGCGAACCCGACCTGTCCGCGGTTGAGGAGGTAGACGTAGTCGGCGGCCGCCAGAGCCCGAGTGACGTACTGCTCAACCAGGAGCAGCGCCGTCCCCTCCTGGGCAAGACGGGCAAGGAACTCGAAGATCTCGTCGACGATCTTGGGCGCCAGACCCATGCTGACCTCGTCGAGCAGGACGAATCGCGGGCGCTGGATGTACGCCCGACTGAGAGCGAGCATCTGCTGCTCGCCACCACTCATCGTCCGCGAGACCTGATCGAGGCGCTCACCAAGACGCGGAAACGCGTCGACCGCGCGCTCGATCGCTTCCTTCTCGCCGCCGCGGCGCGAGCAGAGAACCAAGTTCTCACGCACCGTCAGGGAGCCGAAGATGCCGCGACCCTCCGGCACCAGGCAGAGCCCTTTGTCCACCAGCTGATGGGGCGCCGCTCCCGTCACGTCCACACCGTCGATACTCATGCGTCCACGGGTGGGCTTGAGCAGTCCGCTGGCAACGCGAAGCAGCGTAGTCTTGCCGGCCCCGTTGGGCCCGAGCAGCGCGACGACAGAGGAGACCGGCACCTGGATGTCGATCCCGCGCAGCACCTGAGTCGCGCCGTAGTGAGCGTCGACCCCGGAGAGTTCGAGCATCAGGCACCTTCCTCGACCAGTTCGAGCTCGGAGGCTTCCGAGCCGAGATACGCCGCGCGGACCAAGGGGCTGCTGGCGACCTGCGGCGGTGTGCCTTCGAAGATGGGCTTGCCGAAGTCGAGGACATGGATGTACTCGCACGTGCTCATGACGAGGGCCATGTCGTGTTCCACGATCAGGATCCCGACGCCACGATCGGCGACCAGGGAACGCAGGATCCGCCCGAACTCCTCGGTCTCCTCCCCGTCAAGACCGCTGGAGGGTTCATCCAGCAGCATGATCGTGAACTCACCCGCAATGCATCGTGCGAGCTCGACGAGCCGACGCTGCCCGGTCGACAGATCGCTGGGCCGGCGATGAGCCAGGTGGCCGATGCCGCACATGTCGAGGGCATCATCAGCCAGTCGGTCGACGAGCGCCGCCTGCCCGCGCGGAGCCCGGAGATGTCGCAGCGGGTTGCGTCCCGCCATGCCGCCTTCCTTGCCCATTCGGACGTTTTCCCGGACGGTCAAGGTGTCGAAGAGTTCCATGCGCTGAAACGTGCGACCCAGTCCACGTAGAGCCCTGGCCTGCGGCGGCAACGACGTGACGTTCTCTCCGAACAGGCTGACCCTGCCGGCGGTGGGTCGGAGCATGCCGGTGCAGGCGTTGAACGTCGTGGTCTTGCCCGCACCGTTCGGCCCGATCAGCCCGGTGATCCTGCCCCGGGGGGCCGTCAGAGTCTGTCCGTCGACCGCAGTGAGGCCACCGAAGCGAACGACCAGTCCCTCGACAGAGAGCCCGTCAACCTGCGCCATCAATGCCGCCCCTCATCAGCGCCGGCACCGGCCAGCACCCGTTCGCGTTCGCTGTCACCTCGCCGGACCCGGTCGCGCCGCACGGATACCCGCGACACGTCGCCGGTGCGGGCCGCCAAGCGTGACGTCGGCTCACCCGGTGCCGGCACACCACTGCCCGCGTCCGGCGCCGCGCCGGAGATCGCCGTGAGTCGATCGATCCACCTTCCGACACCGCCGGAGGACGCGCAGGCGGCCACAATCGCGAAGAAGCCGAAGCCGAACTGCAGCCAGTACCCGGCCGTGGCGTTGTCGAGATAGTTCGGAACCACGTAGAGCAGGAGCGATGCGACGACCGCTGAGGGCACCGTGCGCCGTCCCGAGATCGCCAGCACGGCCAGCAGCAGCAGGGACTGGACGTAGTTGTAGGTGTCGATACTGGAACTCCGGAACAACGAGGCCGTCGTCGCCCCGCTGATGCCGGCCAGGAAGCCCGCCACGCAGAAGACCAACGCGCGAGTGACGTTGATACTCACTCCGACGGTGACCAGCGCCGTGGGCGAGTCACCGAGGCCGCGCAGCAGGCGTCCGAAGCGCGAGCGCTCGATCGACACGACGAGCGCGATCGCGAGCACGGTGACGGCGAGCAGCAGGTAGTAGTACCGCTTGTCGTCCTCCATGCCCCAGAACTGCGGGCGCGGGGTCTGGATCACGCCGCCGCCCAGCATGTAACTCTTCGGGTACGCGTACTGGGCGATGAAGATGCCGAACCCGAGAGTCGCCAGGCCGAGGAAGAGTCCGGACAGACGGATGGCGGGGATGGCGATCAATGCCGCGAGGGGCACCACGGCAATGCCGGCGAGCAGCACGGAGACCACCCACGGCAGCCCGTCGGACTGGGTGTGCGCGAACGTACTGGCGCCGATCGCCGCGAAGGCGATGTGACACAGGGAGATCTGACCGGAGGTCCGGACCAGCAGACCGAGCGAAAGGAACAGAACCATGGCCGCGACCGCCTGGCTCCAAGCGGTCAGGTGAGACCCGACGAAGCCGAAGTGCGGCACGAACAACGCGAAGACCGCGAGGGCTGCGTAGCCGACCGTGCGGACCTGGGGCGGGAACAGGCTGGGCCGCGGGGCCTGGGCCTTGATGGTGCGTCCCGCTTCGACCAGCGAGTTCTTCGAGGCGACCAGCAGGAAGATGAACAGCACGATGAACGGCACGTTCAGGTCGATGCCCTGCAATTGATCGTGTCCCACGATCAACTTGGCCACGATCTTCTGGGCCAGACCGACAATGATGCCGCCGACGAAGGCCATCGGCAGGCTGGTGAAGCGGGCGATTGCCGCCGCGCCGAAGGCCTGCACGACCAGCAGCGAAAGCAGGTTGATGTCGAGCTGCCCTTGGGCGGAAGCGAACAGCACGCCGGACAGAGCGGCGAGCATGGAGCCGATTACCCACGCCAGCCGACGCACCTGTGCCGGTGCAACGCCAGCGACGTCGAGCAGATCCGGGTCGTCGGCGACGGCCCGCATCTGCAGACCCAGCCGGCTGAAGGTGAAGAACAACCACAGCGCGACGGCTAGCGCGATGCCGAAAGCCAGGTTGACCACGTTGTCCCAGCTGACCGCGACGCCGGAGATGGTGAACGCCGCCTCGCTCGGCAGAAAGCTCTCGAAGACGAACGTCGAGTTCGGGCCGTAGTAGATCCCGGCCAGGGCCAGGATGCACACCAGCAGACCGACGGTAGCCACGATCCGGTTGGCGACCGTGACCTTGGCGAGCTGGACCGCCATACGTTCCAGGATCAGTCCGGCGAGCGGGCCGAAGACGAACACCGCGATGAAACCGGCGATCGGCCACGGAAGCCCACGGACCTGACAGCACTCGTAGAACACGTACGCGCTGACCGCGCTCACGGCGCCGTGCGCGAAGTTGAACACGCCGGAGGTCTTGTAGGTCAGGACCAGACCCATAGCGGAGATGCCGTAGATCGAGCCGGCCGTCAGGCCGAAGATCAGATACGGCAGGTACTCGTTCATCGGAGCGCCACCTCGGAGACGGGAGCGAGTTCAGCCACCGGGCGCGGGCGCTCGGCCGGGATCTCGAAGTGCACAGCGACGGGCGGGAGGGCGATCAGCAGGCGGTTGACGGCATCGTCCTTAGCCTCCCGCAGCCGCCGGAATCCGCGCAGGAGCAGGTGAACCGCGGCGAGGATGATCAGGGCGGCCGCGACTACCGCGCCGACCACCCAGTCCTTACCGTCCTCGAAGGTCCGCTCGCCGCTACCGCCCCACCAGCAGAAGACCAGCCCGATCGCGCCGATGACGCCGAGCCCGCCTGCCAGTCTCACCTCACCCCGCGTCCACAGTTCCTCGGACGGCGCGGGGCGACGACGCCCCGTCACCACGCCGAGGAGGAGTTCTCGCGCCCGGCGTGCGACGCCACCGGAACCGCATTGTGCGCGGCCTGCGTCCGCCCGTGCCGTGCACCGGACTCCTCGTGGGTCAGGACCTCGACCTGGGCCAGGGCGACCCGCTCGGTCTCGAGCCGGTCCACGGTGAGCCGCAGGCGGCGCAGCTCACTCCACTCGTCCCGCATGTCCGAGGCCACCCACAGGGCGGCCCCGACGCCGACCAGAGCGATGCCGCCGATCCCGCCCGAGATCATGTAAGGCAACTGCTTGACGACCGCGTCGGCACCGCTGATTCCGACCCACCCGAGCAGCAGAGCCACCAGGCCGGCGGCCACCAAGGCTGCCGCCGCAGCACGGTCCCACTGATTACGGGTCAGTTTCATCAAGTCGCTCATCGGCGAACCCCCAGCAAGCGCAGGACCGTCGTGACCACGAGCTGACCGACGACGAGGAGAACGAGGAGGAAGTAGAGGTTGTTCAGGTCGCTGTTCAAGGGCAGTGAGCTGGTGGAACCGGCCTGCGCGATCGGCTGGCCGCCCGCGGACGGAGCGGGGGCGAGATTCACCGTGGCCGGGACCTCACCGGGCACCGCGCCGCCCAGGTCGGTCCCGAGACCGGCCAGGTCGGGCGCGCTGGCCCCATCGACCCCCGCGGGGGCCGGAGCAGCGACGACACCGGTGTCGACTCCGGCGTCGATTGCGCCGGTCGCAGGCGCCAGGCCCACCGGCGTCAGGTTCACACTCGCCACGGCCGACGCAACGTTGTAGGTCACCGGGACCGGACCCGAGAAGTACTGATTGTCCGGCAGGTCGGCGAAGGTGTACTTGGCGGTGAAGACGCCGCCCTGCACACCGGTGGCCGTCTCGACTGCTGGCTGGTAGGCCAGCTCGACGCCCGCGGCCTTCAACCCGTCGAGCACGGCCTGGGCCGGAATCGCGAACTTCTGGCTCCCGAATCCCGGCAGGGTGGTGGTGAACGTTCCGTCGATGAATCCGATCTCCGGGGCGGGCAGGGTTTGCCCCGCCATCGGCAGCGGAATCGACGGGAGTGCCACCGGAGGAGCCTGCGGCAGGCCCGGCAACGGGTTCGGCAGCGAGAGCTGGGCGGGGGACTTCTCCGGCACCGTCACCGACAGCCCGGGCACGGTCAGCCGCCCGATGCTGAACGAGGACTTACGGGTCAGTTTGCCCGTGGTCGAGTCCGCGAGAACCCAGACGGTGGAATGCACGTTGCTGAGCGTCAGAGAACCGCCGAGCTTCAGCGAGTCGAAGTGCGCGGTCGCGGTCGACACGACATTCCCCGACTCGTCGCGGTCGATGCGCGATGCCGATCGACCACCGGCAATACCTGCCCCGGCGTCCCCGACGACCGCCTCGGCGACGTTGCTGGCGGTCCCACTCTCGGCGTGCAGCGACACCCCGGGGAAGTCAATGTCCTGAGGAGGTTGGCCCGCGCCGGTGGCGGCCTGCGCTGGGTACTCGATCCCCGGGAGCCCCAGCAGGAGCGGCGGCCCGAGACCGAACAGACCCGGAACCACCGTCCCCGTGTAGGGGAAGGACGCCTCGGCATCGGATTGTCCGAAGGAGGTGACCCGAGAGGAAGCCTCCGGACCGATGCCCTCGATGACCAGGCCCAACGGCAACGACTGGTTACTCAAGGTCGCCTGCACACCGATGCCCTGGGCGAAGGCGTCGAACACGGCGCCTTCCGCCTGAGCAGTCCCGGCCGAGAGGAACAGGTGGGCTCCGGCCGACAGCACGGTGACCGGAACGACTGCCAGAGCGAGCCGCCGACGCCGAGCCGGCTTACGACGTCGCGTCATGCCACTCGCCTCCCCTGGCGCGTCGCCGTTGCGGCGGGTCGCAGATAGGTCTTCGCCTCACTGGCCGGCGCCTGATGCGGGGAGGCGGCGCCCGATTGCGCACCATTCGCGGTCAGGTTCTTGGCCAGGCAGGACGCCTTGCCCTTGGACGGGTCCGCGATGCCGTTCGCAAGCACGACCGTGATGTAGGCGCACGGCTGCGCCGGGTGCGGTTCGCCCGCCTTGAACGTCAGCGGCGCTGCCACCAGACCATCCAGACGCTCGTTCTTGATGCTGTTCAGGCCCTTGAGGATCATCGCGGTGGTGACCGGCCCACTTCGCGCCTCAGAGGCGACCTTGGCCAGCGCCGCCTCGAAGAGGCGCCCCGCCGTGTAGGCGGACATGGACGAGCTGTCCAGCTCGACACCCGGCGCGTAGCGCTTCATCACCCGCACGAAGTCGGCCACACCAGGGGTGAAGGTATTGAAGTGCGGCGCGTTCACCGGGGTAACGGTGACCGTCGACTTGCGCACGTTCGGGTCCGCCGCCGCCGCGGCGCCCACAGCCAGACCGATCGTGGCCGACGGCGGGTAGTAGCCGATCGCCGCGCACGAACGGAAGAACCGCTGCAAGGCCGAGGAGTCGAACACCGCGAGCACCGATTCAGCACCGGCGTTCTTGGCGGTCTGGCAGTTCGAGGTGTAGTCGGTCTGTGTCAAGGAGATGGACTGCTGGTTGACAATCTGCACGCCCGCCGCCTCGGCGAGATTCTTCGCCTGCTGATTCGCCTGGGCGCAGGGCGCAGCTTCCACGCAGTACACGACCGCGAACTTCTTCAGCCCGGTCCGCTCGGCCGAGGCCTTCATCGCCAGCGCCATACCGGGCAGGAGGGTCACACCAGTCGGATAGATCAGCGGATCCTGGCCCCACTGGGAGTCGACGTTGTCGCCGCCGATGGTCGGGATGCCTGCCGGATCGACCACGGACCGGTAGGAGGTGATGTTGAAGGGCACGACCGCGGCCACCATGGCCACGACCTTCTTGTTCTCGATCAGGTCCTTGGTGTTGGACACCGTCTTGGCGGGGTTGGACCCGTCGTCGACCTGGAAGAGCTTCACCGGGTGGCACTGCACGCCGCCGCGCGAGTTGACGTCAGCGGCCCAAGCGGCGAGGCCAGGGCGGAAGCCCTGAAGCGAGCCCTGAAGGAAACCACTGAAGGTGCCGTTCTGCCCGAGAAGGATCGGGTCGAGCGTCTTCGCGCACGGCGCGCTCGATCCACCCGAGGCTGACGCGCCACCGCCCGCGGTACTGCTCTTCCCGCCGCCCGGTGCCACGGCCGAGCCACCCGCATTGCCGGTGCCGGCGGTGCTCCCCTGGGACGGACCTGCGGTTCCGCCGCCCGTCTGCGGAGCGGTGACGCCCGGGGCAGCCGCGCCGGACGTTCCCGCGCCGGCGCCAGTGCCGGCCGGAGCGGCTCCCGAGTCGCCGACGGCGCCGACGGCAGCCCCGCCGTCCTGGGTCACCGCGACTCCGTCACCGAGACCGAGTTCGGCGTCGTCCAGCCGGTGGCCGCACGAGGCCAGTACAAGCGGGGTCAGCAAGGCGGCGACAACCGACTTGCGCCGCGAGAGAAACACCCTGTCGCGCACTCCGAACGACCTCTTCCACGGGGGCTAGCCCGACCTCCGGGCCTGACATGCTGACACTCTACGTATTTGTGTTACATGTGTCCAGCGCCACTTGCATGAGCTCCGGACAGCGTTCGGGCAGCGCTGACCAAAGACGACGGCGTCCGAGCTGGTCTTCGGGCTTCCGCACCGTTGCCCGTGAAGACGCCAGCGAATGTCGGCACGATTGCGGGAGACGCGGAACGAATTCCGTTGGCGTGTCTACTGTGTCGCCGCAACGCCGCCGCTTCGACGAATGACAAGGGACGTCATATGGTCCAGCAACTCCCTCCCCATGCGGTCGCTCCGGGCGTCGTGGACGGCTTCGCCGACCTGGTGACTTCGGCGCGCGACTTCGTGGATGCGCTGTGCGCGTCCGAGGCACCCGAGGATCTGCAACGCGGGGTCGCTCAGACCTTGCGATCCGCCGCCGCGGAGCTCCGCTCCCACACCGTGGACCGGGACGAGGCGCCGGCAGGGCGCCGGCCGGATCTCCCGGGCCAGGGCCACCCCCTCCTGCCGGCGGTCGTCGTCACCGAGCTGTGCGAAGGTCGCGTCCGCGCGGAGGTGACGTTCGGAGCCGCGCATCACGGCAGCGGAGGAGCCGTGCACGGCGGCGTGATCCCTCTAGTCTACGACGACGTCCTCGGCCGCCTTGCCGCACGCAGCGTCGTCCCTGTCGCCCGGACGCGTTCGTTGGAGGTGAGTTACGAAGCGGTCACCCCGGTCGCTCGCAGGCTTTACATCGAGGGGTGGATCGACGAGCTCAACGGACGGAAGATCTTCACCTCGGGCTGCATGAGCGACGGCACCCGTGTGCTCACCACGGCCAAGGGTTTCTTCGTCGCCCTCCGTCCCGGCCAGCCCTGACCGGGACGATCACCATGCCCCGCCCTGTCCTGCCGATCCTGGACCGCCGACTCATCACGGCGAGCGCGCTCGCCCTGATCGACGAGGAAGGTCTGGGCGCGTTCAGTACTGTCCGGCTTGCCCGTCGGCTCGGAGTCCGCGCACCCTCGCTGTACCACCACGTCCAAAGCCGCGCCGAGATCCTCGCCGGTGTCGCCGAACTGGTGGTGCGGGAGACGCGCCTACCGCCCTACCAGCCCGGCGACGACTGGGTGGCCTGGCTGGTCGACGGCTGCACCAGTCTGCGACGGGCGATTCTGCGGCACCCCAACGCGGCGCCGGTGCTCCTGGAGCACCTCCCGCGCGACCTTCTCACCTCGTACTACAACATCGGGGCGGGGATCCTCACCATCGCCGGAGTACCGCTGGCTCTCCAATGCCTCGTGCTCGACAGCTTGGAGACCTACACCATCAGCTCCGGCCTGATCACCGCGACCGCCGGTCTCACCGACCCGCCGTTCGCCACTGAGCGCGAGGACGTCAATCCCCACCTCGCCCGCGCCGCCGCCGCCGATTCTTCCGTCGATGCGGAGGACCGCTTCCGTCTCGGGGTCCGCGCCGTCGCCGTCGGCGCGGTTCGCAGTTCAGTAGTCCTGCGGGGCGCCGACCGCTGATCCCGCTCGTCGCACCACCACTGGCGCGATCTCTCGCCTCCGAGTTCAGCAACCCGCAAGCGCGTGGCATGAAATGCGGCGTGAACTCCAGCGGTTCCCGGCGCTCGCAGCGACTGTCGATGCCTGGACTGCAACTGCAGTGAGCGTCAGAGGCCACGGTCAACGTGGTGCGCCGTCCTCCTGAAGCGGGTGCGCCTAGGTTCGGGTCGCGCCGGACGCACCAGCAATTCGGCTATCGAGGTCCGTGCGGACGCCACGGATCATCCCCTCCGCGGGTTCAGGCTCTACCGCCCCGCGCAGACCCCACCTAGGGTCGTCCGGGAGATCGCACGCCACAGAAGCGAGGATTGATGAGCGAGGAAGGCTGGCACGAGGCGCGTCTCATTCCGACCTCAGGCATTTCCGGCGCAGAAGAGCAGGAACGCCGGGCCACCTCGGCACTGCTGGCCGTGCTGTCCGCGGTGAAAGAGTTCGGTCGCGCGATCACGGCACCACTCGGCGCCCCCGCAGGCACTGTGACGACCTACATCGAAGTGCCGTTCCTGCTCGATGGACGGCGCTGCTATCCGGATGGGTTGATCCGGGTTGCGCGGGGCAGCCGCTCGTGGACCTGCCTCGTCGAGGTGAAGACCGGCGCTAATGAACTCGAGACCGAGCAGCTTGAGACATACCTGGATGTGGCCAAGGAGCAGGGCTTCGACACGCTGCTCACCATCTCGAACCAGATCCCGCCGGCGGCGGGCATGCACCCGACAAAAGTCGACAAGCGCAAGCTCAAGAAGGTGACCCTGCATCACCTCTCGTGGACCCAGGTCCTCGCTGAAGCCGTGATGCAGAAGGAGCATCGCGGCGTCGCAGATCCCGATCAGGCGTGGATCCTGGGCGAGCTGATCCGGTACCTGGAGCACCCTCGATCGGGTGCACTGGAGTTCGACGACATGGGCGCCAGTTGGGTGGGCGTACGCGACGCCGTCGCAGCCGGCACCCTGCGGGCCAGCGACAAGACGGCTCCCGAGGTGGCTGCACGTTTCGACGCGCTGGTCCGATTCCTCGCCCTGCGGATGGGACGCCAGCTCGGAACCGAAGTAACGCCAGTGGTCAGCCGGAAGGATGCCGCAGACCCCGCGCTGCGGACCCAGTCGCTGGTTCAGTCCCTCGCCACGAACGGGACGATGTCGGGTGCCGTTCGGATACCTAACACCGTCGGGGACCTGACGGTCACGATGGACTTGCGTGCTGGCCGCGTCACCTGCCATGTCGATGTCGACGCACCCCGAGAGGGCCGGCCCGCCACACGGGTCAACTGGCTTATCCGCCAACTCAAGGACGCGCCCGAAAGCCTTCGCGTGGAGGCTTTCAGCGCCTACGCCCGTGGGGGAACCGCCGAGCTCCTCCGGGACGTGCGGCCGAATCCGATGGTCCTGGTCGCTGATCCCACCAAGGAGATTCGTACCTTCCGTCTCGCCCTCACCAATCAGCTGGGAGCCAAGCGCGGCCGCGGGCGCGGGGGCGCTATCGACAGCGTTCTCGACGCTGCCGATGCCTTCTACGCTGACGTCCTCGGTCGGATAAAGGCCTGGACCGCCGCTCCGCCCAAGCTCCGCGAAGAGCGCCACGAACAGCCCGCGGTGGACGACCAGCTCGTCAGCACGAGCTTGAGCTCCCAGGACGGTGCGAGCACAAGCGACCGAGACGCTCATTCGCAAACGTCACACGAGGACCTCGGAACGGCGGCCGCGACCGAGCCGGGACCAGCCCCTTGCGAAACGGGCTCCTCCGCCGCCGGCGAGGAGACAACCGATGAGGTGCCCGCAGCCTGGCTCTCGCAGCGAGAGGATGCCGACGCGACCCAGCCGCGGACCGATTCAATCCGCGGCCCTGTCTCGTCGCCTCCTCCCTCGGACGATGACACCGCGACGGACCAGGAAGGTAGCGAGGGGGCCGCTTGGCGGTCTGACCTCGTGGAGCCGCAGCCCTAGGGCGTGTTGATCAAGTGATCTGAGGGGAAGTTCGGCCAGGCTCGGGGTCATGGTCAG